>DTVI01000046.1 GCA_012963655.1 Sulfurimonas sp. | reverse complement strand
AAGTATATCTGGAGGACAGCAAAGTCAGGGGAGTAGCCAAGAAACAGGCAGTCAAAATATTGTGGAATATAGTGGGCTAAGCTCTATTCAAAAGGGTGATAATTCAGACTTCACCTCCACAAAAACAATAGCCGATTTTACTTTCTGGGATGAACTTAAGGGCCAAATTGATGGTATGTTACAACGTGATGGGGATGTAAATGAGGTAGGTTCTTTATCTATGATTAACCGTGATGCAGGTTTGATTACAGTGAGTGGCTCATTTAAACAGCTAAAGCGTGTTGAAAAATATATTAATGACTTACAAACACGTATGCACAAGCAACTTTTATTAGAGGTTCGTATTTTAGAAGTGAGCTTTAGTGAAAAACAACAAGAAGGTATTGACTGGTCAAAGTTCAACTTATCTCTAAGTGGGACTGCAGGGGCATCTTATTCTGGTGGAACAGATGTGGTAAATAGAAGTGGAGACCTTTATAGTGCTGGTTTTAATTTTTCTATGGAAGGTTTAATGGACTTTTTAAAGAAACAAGGAGAGGTGGAAGTCCTTTCTTCGCCTAAGGTTATGACGCTAAACAATCAGCCTGCTTTAATTAATGTAGGCGATCAAATCAATTATAAGTATGAAACAGGGGAGGTGGGTACCATTGGTATTGGAACACCTTCATCTTCAAAAACTTTTTCTCTTGGTTCCGTTTTTGTGGGGCTGTCTTTAAGTATTATTCCTGAGATTACAGATGATGGCTTTATTATCTTGCGTATAAATCCTGTTGATTCACGAATCATTGATGATGAGAATGAGGAAGATCCTAGTGAGTTAGCTACCAGTGATATTCGTTCTATTCCTCCTGATATGAAGATTAAACAAATGACCTCTATTGTAAAGGTTAAAGATGGAAATAAGGTACTTATTGGTGGTTTAGTTCAAAAAGAAAATTTTGTAATTGATAATAAGATTCCTATCCTTGGTGATATTCCTTATCTTGGAAGACTTTTTCATTCAACAATAACTAAAAAAGTAAAAAAAGAATTCTTTATTGTAGTTGTTCCAACTATTATCACAGAAGGCCGTATCCCAAGTATTGAAGAAAATTACATTATAAATAGAACAGAAAATTTTCTTTTATATGAGGATGATAATAAGACAAAAAAAGGTGCTGAAGGTGTCTAAGTGGTTAGAATATACCTCTGCCTTTGAAGAAGGCACAGAAAATCCTTATTTTGAAGTAGATTCTACTTATCAGGCTCTTTCTTCTGTTAAAAAACTTTTAAAAGAAAAAAAAGGTCAAATGATCTTTCTTTTAGGTCAACCAGGAAGTGGAAAAACCTATTTGTTAAATTATCTTTTAAAAGATGATGAACTTGAGAATAAACCTGTTTACTTTGAAACCCCCTTATCTAGTCCTAAGGATTTTTTTATTCGTCTTATTAAACACATGAAACAAAACCCTATAAGTGATGATTTAGAAGCATTGAAAGAACAAGCCGAAGTTTTATATACAGATACAAAAACACTTATACTTCTAGATGAAGCTCAGCTTATTGATATGATGACCTTAGAGTTTGTACGTATATTATCAGACTCACGAGTATTTTGGGTAGTGTGTGCAATGCATGAAGAAGAAGGCAAAGAACTACTTTCTAAAAAACATTTTAAGTCTCGTCCCCATAAGGTTATTGAACTTGGAAAACTGTCTTTTCAAGAATCTGAACTTTATATCAACACCCAATTAGGTTTTACTCATGATAAGTCTATCTTAGACTTTCATCAAAGTCAGGCCAAACGAATCTATAAACTTAGTAATGGTAATTTTAGGTATTTGAAAAAGCTAATGTATACAGAATTTTCTTTATTGCATGAGGCCCAAGAAATGAATATGAAAAAATTTCAAGTTCCTTCAAAGGCTCTTTTAACCATGGCAGCTATTGAGATAGGACTTATTAATGTCTAACCGCTTAGAAGAACTGCATTATAAATATAAACGGTATTATTTAAAACAAATACTTAAATTTTCAGGTGTTTTGGTCCTTATAATTTCTGTGATGGGTATAAGCTATTTTTTAATGCAAGTAATGCAAGATGAAACGCTGCCCGTAAAACCAGAAATAAAGATTGTTAAAGAACTAAAGCAAGACCCTATTCTTACGCCTTCTACGGATAATAGAAAAGCTTATGCGCTTAATGTGACAAGTAATGAACTTGAGGCTTCGCTACAAAAGTTAAAGGTTAAGCAAAAACCTAAAAAAGTAGTAACTAAGCTTAACGTTAGAAAAAAAGTACACATTCCAGTGCTTATGCATGCTCCTGTTAAAGAAGTTAGTACAAAGTTTTTCTCAAATATTCATGAAGTAAAACCTTTAGAAGTTTGGATAGAAAAGTATAATAAAAAACGATCTTATTCTGCTGCTATATACATTGCTAAGCAGTATTACTTTGATGAGGATTATGAGCAATCAGGTATTTGGGCTAAACGTGCAAATCAACTTAATAGAAACAAAGAAGAAGCTTGGTTATATTATTCAAAGTCAGTTTACGCCTTAGGTAATACAACGAAGGCAAGGCGTATTTTAAACATCTACCTTCAATATAAAAATTCTACAAAGGCAGAACTTCTTTTGTCTGAATGGCGTCAAAAATGAAGTTCGTCTTAATATCTATTTTATTTGTAGTAAGCCTCTTTTCTCAAGATAGACTTTTGGACTTTGTTAAGGCCTATGAAGCAAAAGACATGAGCTTAGCCTGTAGCCTAGGAAGAAAGCTATACAGAGCAGACATCCGAGATGAAAATATTTTAATAGCAACAGGGCATGCCTGCGCGGAAGATGATTTTATAGACTTTATTGGGGTTTTACAGCAACGTTTAGGACAAAGTTCAAAAGTCTATCTTGAGAAA
>DTVI01000045.1 GCA_012963655.1 Sulfurimonas sp. | reverse complement strand
AGGTAACACTAGACACAACTTCCTCTCTATGCATCCTTAAAACTCTCTCCCACGCTGATCGGAACTGCTTCGTACCCAGCAGCTCGTATTGCCGCTGCAACCGAGTCCGTGCCATTACCATCGCAAAGAGCGATAATAGACCCGCCACCACCGCCGCCGGTCAGCTTGGCTCCTAACGCACCGCTCTCTCTGGCTATATCTACCAGCTGCTCCAGTTCTGGTGTAGAAACTTGGAGCGCATTAAGCATGCCATGACAAACGTTCATAAGCTTTCCAAGCGATTCCATATCATGATCCTGTATGGCCTGAACGCCCCGCAGCACAAGGGTATCAATCTGATCAAAAATACGTTCGTAGAGCTTCTGCTCCTGCTTCCAAGCCTCTTTGACTCGGCCGACGGTTTTTGCAGTCAAGCCCTCATGGCCAGTCATACCAATAACTATTGGAATCGGCTCCTTGATGTTGAGCGGTTCTACTAATGGTGGTTCGCCGGGTCGATAAACCATCGGGCGCCCGTAACAGGCCAGTGTATTATCGAGCCCGCTAGGTGTACCGTGAGCAACCTTCTCTGATTCAAATGCTAGTCGATTCACCTCCGCATCCGACAAACCCAACCGAAAATGCTTATCCAGCGCCCGCACTATAGCCACCGCCATAGCTGCTGAACCACCCAAGCCCATGCTGCGAGGCACCTCCGGAAAGACCTCTATCCTCATGCTACGTCCGCTCAGTCCAAGCGCATCAAGCATGACCCCTGCGGAACGTTCAAAAGAGTGTCGTTCCCGCGGATTGACTGTAAATTGATACTCAATCCCCCAACGGGGAATCATTAAATGGATCCCCTCATCGCAATCCTCAACCAAGGCCTTAATTCTCATTGGAATGGGCACGGCAATAGCATGGCGTCCATAAACCACAGCGTGTTCCCCGAGAAGCACCACCTTGCCGTAACCAATCCCCATAGAGGACTCTTTAGCGCTGTTTAGGTTTGAAATCTCGTTCTTGTGTGTAGATTTTTCCTGTAGCTCAGTTGCAATTTGCTGAGCCTTCCAAACCTTAATCTCATTACTCAAAATAAGGAGATCTAACACTTCATCGAACAACTCCTTTGGCACACCGGCAGCAATTACAACACTGCGAGCATGCAACGTCATATGCCCCTTCTGGATACCTTCTGTCGCCAGTGCTCGGATAGCCGCAAAGTTTTGGGCAAGCCCCACCGCCGCCATGACTTGTGCCAATTCAGTAGCCGACTTCACCCCAAGCAAACGTATATTTAATGCAGCCGTGGGATTGGATCTCAGTGGTGCGCCCACGATACCAACCTTTATTGGAAGCTCAATGCTGCCGCAGAGATGTCCACACTCATCGACCCACCAATTCGTCAACGATGTATAACGTCCCCCACGGGCAGCATAAGCATGAGCACCGGCTTCAATTGCTCGCCAATCATTGCCTGTAGCTATCGCAATAGGGTCAACCCCATTCATAATCCCTTTGTTGTGTGTTGCCGCTCGGTACGGATCAACCTGTGCGAATTCAGTCGCTACGACAATACCATCTCGGACCTGCTCACCGGTGTAGTCCATTCCACCTAGTGCGCCCGCGGGTATTTTGCACTGTGCTCGAGCTAAAGATCGATCAGTTAGGTTGGAGATAATGCGTAGGAAAACTTCTCCACCAGTAATTGACTCAATTAATGGGGCAACCCCCTCGCACATACCGTTCGTAAGATTTGCTCCCATGGCATCACGGGTATCGACTAGCAGATGAACCACCAGCATAGGTTTGCCGCTGGAAGGGAGCGGGTGAACGAAAAGTTCGATGTCCCTCGCACCACCACCTCGGGCTACCATATTAGGGTGGAAGCTATTTGCCAGATTAAGAATATCCTGCTTACGCTTGATCAGCGTAGCTTTTGCCTCCTCCATGTCTGGCAGATTCACAACCTGAATCTGCCCTATCAGTATGGGCTCGGTCGCTTGCGCATCGAACCCACCGTGCTCAGCTATCAACTTTGATGCCGATCCCAGTGCGGCGATCACGGAAGGCTCCTCAATCGCCATAGGCACAACATACCGTCGATCGTTCACTACTAAATTCATCCCCAAACCCAAGGGCAACCCTATAACGCCAACGACGTTTTCAACCATCTTATCGGCGGATTCGAGATCAAGGGTATGCCTACCCGTTACGAGCGCTTGAAAATCACTGTCTGTGACTAGCCCTCGCTCGTGAACGGCGTTAAAGCGCTCCTCAACGCTAAGCTTGTAAAACTCTGGAATTCTTCGTCGTTCGTTGTTCACTTTTCAACTGCCTCCACAACCAAGCCACTCGGATCAATCGAAAACTCTATGACCTCGCAATCCGGCTCAACAGATTTTTTGAACTTCTCCAGCGCCACGGAATCAGTACTAAAGGCCAAGCCCAGATCACCGCCCCCTGCACCACTTACTTTATACGCAATATTTAGCTGCTCGGCCTGCCTCGTCACTTTTCGGTGCTCGCTAGACACAATGTCGACCCCGATCCGCTCGCCAAGCCGCTCTAAGCAACGCCCGTAATCGATAATCGCTGCCAGAAACCCGTCAACATCATCTCCCGTGGCTGCATCGATACCGTTCTGAGCAATCTCCGTCAATACATCAATCTGTGTAACTGCCTCCACTGGAGCAGCTTCACGCCAGGCATCGTAGCGGGCCAAATAATCTGGTGTGGCAGCTGCAGAGCGGGTAAAAACACCTACGAATCCTACACTGTTAGGCAGACGAGCTACACTCGCCGAGGGCTCAGATAGCTCGAGCAACTGATAGCGGATAACTCCACCGAAAAGGCTCGCCGCCACATCAACACCACTCCCAACATCTCCCTGAATCGCCCTGTGCAAACCGACAAGAGTTTTGAGCGTCTC
>DTVI01000044.1:774-2918 GCA_012963655.1 Sulfurimonas sp. | reverse complement strand
ATCTATCATTTTTATAAGCTTTCTGTTAGAACGACTAACAAGATCCAGTGAACGCAGATAATCCAACATTGAGCCATACACTCTTGTTTTAGCATAACCCCAAAATGAATCATTTTGTTTTTCATCATATCGACGCGCTAATTTTACTAATTCTTCTGTTCCTATAGCTGCAAGGTCGCAAAAGTCTATAGAAGAAGGTAGTCTTTCTTTGAGCCTAAAAGCCATTGCTTTGACTGCTGGAAGGTAAGATATTGCTAATTCATCTTCTTTATGCTTAAGCTCGTTTACATAAGTGTTTGTGCGCGTACAATCCATCATGCTTTTTCTTTTTTACGCTTAGTCTTATTTGCATACTTTCTATCTAAGGCTTCTAAAAAGTCTTGTGCATCGTCTATAACAGTTTCGCGCTTAGTAATTTCTTTAGCAAAATAATCTAAATCAACCTCATGTCGCGACTTGGGAAAGAGTTCTTGACGGATGGGGCTAAAACGGATAAAAAACGAGATGGTGAAATGTGAAAATAAGTAAAAAAAGGCCGTAATTAAGAGGGTATAGGCCAAAATATCTTGAGCATTTTGTGCCTTTATAAAAAACCCTTGTACTGTTAAAAAGGAGACAAAATTTATACTTTTCATTAATTATTATCCCTTATTTTATACTCTAGCAATTGATTAAAAATGTGTCATTAATCGTTTAAAAAGCCCTTGAATACCGCTTTCTTCTGAAGATACCAGCACATTTCGTTCCAAGTTACGTGAAAGCTTTTTTACTATTTTTTCTAAATCACGCGTTGTAGGAGACAGTGGGTTTTCTTTTGAAAATATCTTTCTTTGCTTGATAGAACGTCCCACTTTTTCATCAGCATTAACCTTTCCTAAAAGATCAAGTTTTAAGCCTGAGCCTATGTTTGCCTTGGCTACCTTTTGTATCTTTTCAAAAAGTAAGTTTGCCTCTTTTTCAGAGCGTACCTGATTAAAAATCATTGATATTTTAGAACGTATCTTTGATGTTACTTTTATGGTTGCATATGCATCCGTAATAGCTGCAGGATCAGGTACTGTTACTACTATCACATCATCAGCTACATTTAAAAATAGCTGTATATGCTCGCCTATACCCGCTCCTGTATCTATTAAGAGTACATCTAAGTCATCTAAGACATGGGCTTCTTGCATAAAACGCTCAAACATTGCCCCATCACTATACTTAAGAATCTCATCCCCACTCTCACCAGGAATTAAAATAAGATTAGGCACAATCGGTATTATAATATCACTTACTGTAGCCTCGCCTTTTAAAACATGTAAGATATTTTTTTTTATCTTTACATTAAACATTACATCTAAGTTAGCCAGACCAATATCCGCGTCAAATATACCAACTTTAAGACCATAATGCGCCATCAAGTACGCAAGATTGGAGCTAATAGTACTTTTTCCAACCCCACCTTTTCCACTTGTAATAGCGATAAAACGTGTTTTTTTAGCTGTATTTCGACTATGCTTATCCACCATTTCTTGTAATTTAGCTGCTTGCGTAATCATCTTTTCTCTTTACTAAAACCGTGTAACATGCAATCAATTAAATAATCACTACTTCCAACAACAAGGTCTTCAGGTACTTCTTGACCTACTGAAAAGTATGAAATGGGCTTAGAAGTTTCATACATAAGTGAAAAGATATTTCCAAATCCTCGAGTTTCATCTAGTTTGGTAAACATCATCGTATCAATTCCAAGAGGTTCAAAGTTATCATAAGTTGCTTTTAAGTCCTCATACTTAATAGAAGAAGGCATAACAAGCACAGTATCAATACTCATATTTGTAGTGTTGTTTTGCAAGCATTCATATATCTTTGTAATTTTTTCTTTATCATAAGGAGATGAACCCATAGTATCAATTAAAATATAATCACAATACCTCATCGCATTAAGCGCGGATGCAAACTCAGGAGGATCAACCACTGTTTCTATACCTAACTTCATCATTCTTGCGTATTGCATTAACTGTTCAACCGCGCCTATACGGTAGGTGTCCAAGACAATCAGACCTACCTTATATTTCTTTTCCATCATAAAAGAATAACGGGCGGCAAGCTTAGCAATGCTAGTTGTCTTTCCAACACCTGTGGGACCCACTAGCATA
>DTVI01000044.1:0-760 GCA_012963655.1 Sulfurimonas sp. | reverse complement strand
TTATCCCCTTGCTTTGGAGTAGTTTCCATACGCACTGGTACCATTTTTCGAAGAAGTACTTGAAAATAACGCTTTACAGTTTGAGAATTTTCACGCATTTTTAAAGGCATATGTTCTAAGGTTAGACCCATTATCTCTTCTATGTGCGCCGCGTTCATGCCACTTTCAAGAGTAAGCTTATAAATTTCAGAAAACTCAGGGGGAATATGAATATTTCCCATTTTATCAGAACGTTCATCCCAAAACATGTTTTGAATGAGTTTGACCTTATCTCCAAGTTTAGAGATTTCGTTTTTTATTTCTTTAAATTCAATAGGATCTGTAGCTTTTTCTTTGACTCGAGCTACAACCTTTGAAGTAGATTCAAAAGATTTTCCACCTTCAAAAAAGTCTTGCTCATTTTTCGTAACCTCAGCAATCTTTGAAATTTGCCTTGCAGCTTCTGAAATATTATAAAGAACATCAGCAGAACTCTTTGCCACAGGAGCAACAGCTTCTTGTGCTTTTTTCGCTTGCTTTCTTTCTAAAGACGCAGCTATCGCATCATCTATACCTACAATGATCTCATATAAGGCATTTTGAGTGAGCGATTTCTTACGAATCTCTTTTGTTTCAATAAGCATAGCATCTTCACCTACACTCAGTTGCGCTTTTTTAAGTGCCTCTGCAGGTGACTTTCCACTAAATGTTAATACCTTCATTAATGATGCTCCATATAAGCCATTGGGATGATAACACTTTTCCTGTTCATCCAATCAGG
>DTVI01000043.1 GCA_012963655.1 Sulfurimonas sp. | reverse complement strand
ACCCTTAGAAGATAAACACATTATGGTTTCACGTGTTAATACCAAGATAGAATATCCTACAGATATTATGTTTTTGGCTGCAATGAACCCTTGTCCTTGTGGAAACCTATTACATATACAAAAGTCATGTCGTTGTACGGACCTAGAGGTACAACGTTATAAAAATCGTTTATCTGAACCTTTTTTAGACCGTATAGATATAAGTATACAAATGCAAGCCGTTAGAAGTGATGATGTTTCTAGTCTTAGTTCGTCTGAGATGCATAAAAATGTTTTTTCAGCCTTAGGGATGCGAGATGAACGGGGACAAATAAGTCCAAATGGAAAGATTCAAGATGAAGAGATACCTAATTACTGTCAGATTGATGGGGAATTAAAAGAGTTATTACGACAAGCAAGTGAAAATTTTGGACTAAGCTTTCGCTCGGTTAATAAGATACTAAAGGTGGCTCGGACAATTTCAGACTTAGCCTTATGTGAGAATATTCAAAAGGATCATCTTTTAGAGGCCATGTCATATAGGAGAAGGTAGTCTTAGGTTTATTGAGTTGAAGGGAAAAGTATAATAAATATTTAAGCAAGGGGATAAAACTAAAAAATAAAAGGGCTTGTATAAGTAGGGTGTAGATACCCTAACTTAAAATGTGGCAACGACCCACTGAGTGATGAAAAATCCCCCTACAACTAACCAGATAAACATAGCGCCTGCTGTATAAATAGGGGCTAAGCCTAAGCCTTTAAACTTTGCAAAACGTGTTCCCATTCCAAGGGCAGTCATGGCCATGGTAAGTAAGAAGGTATCAATGATATTAATATCATTGATTGTCGCCTTAATCAAAGATGCAATATCTTCAGGAGCTGTTGCAGTATAGTTATGGATTAATGAATTTACACCTGCCATACCTACAAAATAAACGGCAAACCAAGGGATAACAAGTTGTAGCTTACCACCTGAGGCTCCCTCCTTTTTAGCTAGATATGAAAGAATAAGTCCTAAAATGATGAGCATAGGCGCAATCATAATAACTCTTGTCATCTTTACAATAACAGCTGTGTTGGCCATAGTCTCAGAAGCCCCAGGTACAGAAGCAGGAACTGCGACTACTTGCGCAACCTCGTGAATAGTTCCACCTACATACATACCAAAGGTAGAAGGGCTCATATGCAAGATACCAGTTGCAGGTTCGATAATTGCTGCATACAAAACAGGATATAAAAACATAGAAATTGTTCCAAATAAAACTACCATTGAAACAGCAACAGCGGTTTTATGCTCTTCGGCCTTAAGAACAGGTTCTGTTGCTAATACAGCCGCTGCTCCACAAACAGAAGCTCCTGCTGCAGTTAAGATTGAAGTGTCTTTATCCATTCCAAATACTTTTGTACCTAAAAAGATACCTACAAGCATTGTTGAAGATAGGACGAGTAATGAAACCATAAAACCTTCAATACCTACTTCCCCGATTTGTTGAAAAGTGATACGAAAACCGTAAAAAACAATGGCAAAACGCAAAATCTTTTTACCAGAGAAGACAATACCACTTTCCCAAGATGTAGGAAATTTGTTATGCAATGTGTTGGCATAAAAGATACCAATAACGATACCCACAACAAGAGGTGAAATACCAAGCTTTGCTATGGGGGCTAGTTCTGCAATAAAAGTCGCGGCAGCGGCAATGATAGCAACAAAAACTATACCGCTAAAGGTTCCCTTGCGTTTATCTTTACTAAATGGCATAAATACTCCTATTTATATTCTTAATGAATTATATAATATTTTTTTATATAAGTAAAATAAAGTATTATTACTAGTAGATTCAATAAAATTTATGTAAAAATATATTCTAAAGCTTTGTTATAATTACTAATGCACTAAATAAGGAAATCTCAAATGCAAAATCTATTTTATGAAGTTGATTCTCTTGATAAACGTTGTTATGAAGACTTTTATCTAAGTGAAGATGTCTTGATGGAACATGCAGCTAATGGGATGGCTAAGTATATTCAAGAGCATTATAAAGACTCAAAGTCTATTTTAATTATTTGTGGTGCTGGAAATAATGGGGCAGATGGGATTACACTTTCCCGCCTGCTTTATGGTAGTTTTGACATACAGCTTTACCTTTATAAAAATCCTTCTAGCGAAATAGGAAAACTTCAACTTAAAAGAGCCAAGGCCTTAGGCATTGAAGAAACAAAAACCTTAACTGATGCAGATATCATTGTGGACTGCTTATTTGGTTCAGGTTTAAATAGGCAAATAGATGAAGACAGTGCTTCTGTATTAGAAGAAGTTAATGCATTTAAGGGAATAAAAATAGCCTGCGATATACCTTCGGGTTTAAATAAACAGGGATATGTTTATAAGAATACTTTTATTGCGGATATCACCTTTTGCATGGGAGGACTAAAACGTGGGCTATATTCTGACCAGGCAAAAGAAGTTGTGGGAGAGGTATTGCAGCTTGACCTTGGCCTTGCTAGAACAATATATGAAAAACCTTCTGATTGGAAACTCTTAGATAAAGAAGATATAAGGCCTCCTTTTAGGGATAAGAAGAATACGCATAAGGGAAGTTTTGGACATCTAAGTGTTGTGCATGGGGAAAAAGAAGGAGCAGGGATATTGTCTGCCTTAAGTGGACTTTCCTATGGGACCGGCCTAGTAAGCTTAGTGGGTGACAAAATTGTAGGTCTTCCTTATAGTCTTATGCAAGATAAGGTACTTCCTGAAAATACAACGGCCATAGCCTGTGGTATGGGTCTGGGTAAGAACTTTCAAAGAGATAGATTATCGAAGATATTTGCAGATAAGATTCCTTGTATTTTAGATGCCGATATTTTTTATCATTCTATTGCGTATGAGCTTTTTCATAGAGATATTATCATTACGCCTCATCTAAACTCGAATACCCTTGGGCAAGCA
>DTVI01000042.1 GCA_012963655.1 Sulfurimonas sp. | reverse complement strand
TCACTTGTTCTTCCTTGGGATGGTACACCTTTGTTTACAAATATGATTACATCTAATAATCTTTTCCAGTCTAATTATGGAAATGCTTTAAACGCAGATAGTATTTACATTGGTGGATCAGCGGGGGTGAAGCTTGTTTACACTCAAAAGTATGAGTTTACGGGGCTTAAGGGGTTTAAAACGGTTTTATCGTACTTAAATATTAATAATAGTAAGTTTGCCAATAATCAAAGGGATTATAATATTGTACTTGGATATGGCATAGGTGACTTCACTTTAGCATTGAAGGGCATATGGGTTAGGCACAACACATCTCAAAGTTTTAAACCAGATACAGTTGGCGGAACAACAACATATATCGAAGATATTAATCAACTCAATAAACTAACGCAATACCGCATTATTGCAAATTACAAATTTTAAGAGTACAATAAATCAAAGGGAATCAAGATGAAAAAAATATTATTAACACTTAGTGTAGTAGCACTATTATCCGTAATGGCGATGGCTTCAGAGGACAAGAGTGATTGGGGATATTCACATAATGGTCCAGCACATTGGGATGAATTTTCAAAGGCTTGTAGTTCAGGTAATGCTCAGTCTCCAATCAATATTATCCCAGGTAAAACTGTGTCTATGAACCATCAATTTGAGCTTCATATGAGTGAAAATATTCATACTACAGCTAAGGTGATTGATAATGGTCATTCTATTAAAGTTACGCCAAAGGTAGGTGGTAATGTCGAGTTAAATGGAGAAATATTTAATCTTTTACAATTTCATTTTCATGGAAAGAGTGAGCATACTGTAGATGGTAAGCGTTATGATATGGTAGCTCACCTTGTTCATCAAAATATAAAAACAAAGCAATTAGCTGTTGTTGCAGTCTTTTTTGAAGAAGGTGAAAATAATGCTATCCTAGACAACATTCTTGGTGGAATTGGAAAAAATATCAGAATTGATCCTCAAGATATTCTTCCAGATGATATAGCGCATTATTACCATTATATTGGTTCTTTAACTACTCCTCCTTGTTCTGAAAATGTTCAATGGTACCTTCTTAAAATGCCAGCAAAAGCTTCTAAAGACCAAATTGAGGCCTTTAGAAAGTACTATGTAGATAATGAACGCCCTGTTCAAGAAATCCATAATCGCTCTATAGAATCAAACTAACATAATATGAGGGAGGATACATTCATCCCTTATATTTCTTAACCTTTATAAAGAAATTACTAACAAAGCTCCATTAAAGCTATCTTTATGTTACAATAATTAAATATTCTTCTCTAAGGTTGTTGCTATGAACATCAAAAGTATTAAATTCAAACTTATTACATTAATGGCGGTGTCTTTGCTTGTTATTGCAGTAAGTATTGTAACTATTTCCCTTTCTAAGGCCTCAAGTGCTTTGATTCAAACTAATATGGCGGTTCTGGACGCGGTAAAAGAGTCTAAGAAGGCGCATGTAACTGACTTCCTAACCTCTTTAGAGTTACTTCTTTTATCTAAGGCAACAGACGCGGCCACAGTTGAGACTATGTGGGCTTTAGAAGATAGCTTCTTAGAACTTGAAGACGAAGAAGAAGATGTTTTTGACAAGGAAAAGATCACTAAAGAGTTACTTAATCATTATGAAACGCAGTATCTAAATAAGGTCAATTATAAGATGAAGGACTCCCCTTATAAACGGGAAACGCTGGATTACCTTCCTCAAACATTAAGTGGTAAAATTGCTCAATATCTTTATATTATTGATAATCAGTATCCTGTTGGTGAAAAACAGAAGCTTAGTATTAATAAAAATACGATGGTTGAGTATTCTAAAAATCATATTGAAATTCATAAGGCTTATGTAGAGTTAGCTGAAAACTTTGGTTTGTATAATATCTTTCTTGTAAATAAAGATGGATATGTTGTGTATACGGTTGCGAAAGAAAAAGATTATGCAACAAATGTTCTAGATGGTCCTTATAAGGATACAGGTTTAGCTGAAGCCTTTAGAAAGGCAAAAAAACTAAAATCAGGTGAGATTGCCTTTGCAGATTTTAAAGCTTATGAACCTTCTTATAATGATCCTGCGGCCTTTATTTCTTCGCCTCTTGTTTATCAGGGTGATTTTGAAGGGGTAGTTATCTTTCAAATACCACGTCAAAGAATTAATGATGTGATGAATTTTGGTGGAGATTATGAAAAGGCAGGTCTTGGAAAAACAGGAACTGCTAACTTGGTTTGTGAAGAAGGTTGTATGAAAAATGATAGTCGATTTCTAAATCAAATTGACGATCAAGAAGTTAAGGATTCTGGAACAACTGTATCGGTTATGAATGTGACTTCTGCTTCAACAGAAGCAATTAGACTAGGTAAAACAGGCTCGTGGATCATTGAAAACTATAAGGGTATTCGAGTTTTAAGCTCGTATACTACTATAAAGATATATGGTCAAAACTGGGGTATGGTTGTTGAGATAGAAGAAGAAGAGGTCTTAGCAAGTATTCATGAGATTAGAAATGTTGTTTTAGGGATCTCATTTGGTATTTTTATTGTTTTACTACTACTTAGTGTTTATTTAGTACAAAGACTTATTATTTCTAAGCTAGGGACCTTACAATCTGCTGCTTATGACTTAGCTAAGGGTGAGGGTGACTTGACTCAAAGAATATCTGTACCTAAGGGTGATGAAATTTATGAGGTAGCGGAAAATATTAATGCCTTTATTGAAAAAGTACGGATTACAGTTTCAGAAGCTAAACGTTCATCTTCAGAAAACACTGGAATAGCTCAAACCCTTTCAGAGGCTTCTTTAATTATTCGTGGTAAGACTGAAAATGAAGCACGTATTGTTGCGGAAGTGTCTTCAGTAGGAATAGATTTACAAAATGTATAATCTGCTCGTTTGCACCCTTAAGCACCGAACAAGCAGAATCAAT
>DTVI01000041.1 GCA_012963655.1 Sulfurimonas sp. | reverse complement strand
GCGAAAAATGAGTATTTAAGGGTTCATGCAGACTTTGAAAATATTAAAAAGCGTCTTGAAAAAGAAAAATATCAGGCATTAGAATATTCTAATGAAAAATTTGCAAAAGATTTAATCCCTGTTATTGACGCGCTTGAAGGAGCTATCAAGGCAAAAGATGCGCAAGTAGATACTGAGCCTGCTCAGCTACTTGAAAAAGTTTCTGAAGGTGTTGACTTAACAATGAAACAATTCTTAAACATCTTAGAAAAGCACGGAGTAACTCCCGTATCTGAAGACGAACCATTTGACCCTAATATACATAATGCGGTTCAACAAATGGATTCAGCAAACCACGAAACAGGCGAAATTGTATCAACCTTTCAAAAAGGTTACAAATACAAGGGTCGTACACTTCGTGATGCAATGGTAATTATCGCAAACTAGCGTTTGCGGTAAAAGTGTGCCTTTGGCACGGTAATGTGTACGGCTTTTCCTGATGAGAAGATGGGAAAGAAAACAGTGCATAAAAGCATTAACAAAACAAGGGAACCACTCAGCTTAGGCTGATGTTTCTTTAGAAAATAAGTATGCTACTTTGGTTGGCTATGGGGTCATTGCTTGAGTTTTTTTCCTTGAAGGAAAAAAGTAAAGCTGTGATTCCCTTAAGCTAAATAAGCAAGTTGCAAACTATAAAAAACAAGGAAATATAATATGAGTAAAGTAATCGGAATAGATTTAGGAACAACAAATTCATGTGTAGCAGTTTATGAAGGTGGTAAAGCTAAAATCATCCCTAATAAAGAAGGTAAAAATACTACTCCTTCAGTAGTTGCATTTACAGATAAGGGTGAGGTTCTTGTTGGAGATCCTGCAAAGCGTCAAGCAATTACAAACCCTGAAAAGACTATCTCTTCAATTAAGAGAATTATGGGTCTTATGATGGACGAAGATAAGGCTAAAGAAGCCCACGATAAGGTAACTTACAATATCGTTGATAAAAACGGTATGGCAGCAGTTGATGTTGCTGGTACAGTTTATACACCTCAAGAAATTTCTGCAAAGATTCTTACTAAACTTAAAGAAGACGCGGAAGCTTATATCGGTTCAACGGTAACAGATGCAGTAATTACTGTTCCTGCGTATTTTAATGATTCTCAGCGTAAGGCAACTCAAGAAGCTGGTGTTATCGCCGGTCTTAATGTTTTACGTATTATCAACGAGCCAACTGCTTCTGCATTAGCTTATGGTCTTGATTCTAAGCAAGAAGAAACAGTTATTGTTTATGATTTAGGTGGTGGTACATTTGATGTTACTACGCTTGAAATCTCTGATGGTACTTTTGAAGTTCTTTCTACTGACGGTAATGCATTCTTAGGTGGAGATGATTTTGATAACAAGATTGTTGACTTCTTAGCAGATGACTTTAAAGCGGCTCAAGGTGTTGATCTTAAAAATGACAAGATGGCTCTTCAAAGATTAAAAGATGCAGCTGAAAATGCTAAAAAAGAACTTTCAAGCTCAACTGAGACTGAAATTAACCTACCATTTATCACTATGACAGAAGCAGGGCCTCAACACCTTGTTGTTAAACTGACTCGTGCTAAATTTGAAGGTATGATTGAAGATTTAGTTGATGAAACTATTGATCACATTAAAGTAGCTATGAGAGATGCTGATTTAGAAAACTCTGAAATTAACGAAATAATCATGGTTGGTGGATCTATCCGTGTTCCAAAAGCTCAGGAAATGGTTTCTGCATACTTTGGTGGTAAAGAACTTAACAAGTCAGTTAATCCTGATGAAGTTGTTGCTGCAGGTGCTGCTATTCAAGGTGGTGTTTTACGTGGTGATGTTAAAGATGTTCTTCTTCTTGATGTTACGCCACTTTCACTTGGAATTGAAACGCTTGGTGGTGTTATGACTAAGGTTATTGAAAAAGGTACAACGATTCCTGTTAAGAAATCTCAAGTTTTTTCAACAGCTGAAGATAACCAACCAGCAGTTTCTATCTCTGTTGGTCAAGGTGAACGTGAGTTCGCTAAAGATAACAAGTCTTTAGGTTTATTTGAACTATCAGGTATTCCTTCAGCTCCAAGAGGTGTTCCTCAAATTGAAGTAACATTTGATATTGACGCGAATGGTGTTCTTACTGTTTCTGCTTCTGATAAGGCAACTGGAAAGTCTCAAGAAATTAAGATTTCTGGTTCTTCAGGTCTAAGTGACGAAGAAATTGAGAAAATGATTCAAGATGCTGAGAAGCATAAGGCTGATGATGAAGTACGTAAACAAATGGTAGACTTACGTAACCAAGCTGACGCACTTGTAGCTCAGACTGAAAAGACATTAACAGATATGGCTGATAGCGTTGAAGCAGAAGAAAAAGCTTCAATTGAAACGGCTATCTCTGATCTAAAAGAAGTTCTTAAAGATGAGAGCGCAACTAAAGAGATGATTGAAGAAAAAGTTAAAGCTTTAACTGAAGTATCTCATAAGATGGCTGAAAAAGCTTATGCTAAAGAACAAGATGAAGGTGCTCCAGCAGAAGCTAAAAAAGCTGATGATGATGTTATCGACGCTGAAATCGAGTAAATAAAAATAGAAGGGAAACCTCCCTTCTATACAAAACTTCTTCTCTTCCCCTGAATAAAATACCAAACTTTAACAGAAAATATTAAAAGAAACTATACTTGTTTTATTATTTATGCTAATATTACAGAATATAATTAAATAAGGTTTATAGTATGAAATTAATACAAATATTAGGGTTAACTCTTGTACCATTAGTACTATTTGCCAATCCTTTGCATGATGCTGCGGAAGATGGTGATTTAAAAAAGCTCAAAAAGCTTATTTCTAAGGGCGAAGATGTTAATGAAAAAAATGTAAAATATAAACAAACACCACTTCATATTGCTGCATATAATGAACATTCAAGTATTGTAAAATTTCTTCTGCGTCATGGGCTTCTTGAAGAGGTGTATTTCCATCTGAATTT
>DTVI01000040.1 GCA_012963655.1 Sulfurimonas sp. | reverse complement strand
AACCATACATGCAATCATGCATGCGTGCATGCATACATTCATACATGCATGCATGCACCATGCATACACAACATGCAATAATACAGGTATACATATGCAGCCACATGTACACACGCCAACAAGCCCATACGTACGCACACACAGGGCAGACATGAATACATAATGCGGGCCACACACTGACACATATGCATGCACTCATACATACACACGTACACACACACACGTACATCGATGCGTGCATGCACACAGGCCGTGTGGCGTATTAATACACACACACGCATTCATGCATACATGGACGGCTGCACACGGGCAAAATCAACTAATCACATGCATACAGTCATGCATGCAGAACATGCATCAACACATACAGACAGTTGTGCATGCAGAACATGAATCAACACACATGTAATTCCACACACACATGCGTATAGTCATACATGCAGTGGCATGCGTCATATGCCATACACACATACATGCACCCCACAAAAACAAACACGCTGGCACACATGTGTACAGTTAGGCATGGTGCGGCAAACGCCGATGCATACGCAGTGGCAGATACCGACACCCCTACGCGCACGCATACACATATTCCCACACACACGCATACACACACACACTGAATACATGTACATAATTGTGTAGGGCATCCACGAGCCAATAAATATGCACGCAGGCAGGGCTCGAGGCATACACACAGATGCAACACACACACACATACACATCGTTATAAAACACACACACACATATACATACATGCAGGCGCGGGCACATATCGACATACATACATGCCAACAAACAGACACACTGTCCGGCAACTACACACATAATCATACTCATACACACATGCATACACACATCAACACATGCAGAGTGACTATGGCATTCATACGTGCATACATATGCATGTACACGGATGCATGCATACATACACACATACAGGGCGCAATACATACATACATACTGCCATACCGTCATGCATACACACATACATACCAACTGGCAGGCAAGCAGTCACACAGGCCTGCATATAGCCACAAATACTGTGGGTGGCTGGCTGGCAGACATATACATCAATGCAACATGCACACAGGCAGGCACACACACATCCTCACGCATACGTACAGGCAGGCATGCACGCACATAAACACACATACATGTTTTAAACAAACATACGCACTGGCATACATGCAGACAGGCACACACATGCACATGCACACACATGAACACATACATAGCCACACATACACACACACGGGCATACACACAGTGATGCATAGCCATACATACACACAACGATATAAATACGCACACTCATACAAACATGCAGGCATACATGAATACATACACACCACACATGAACTTACATACAGGCCAACACACCGGGATAAATACACACATACATACAGGCATACATGATGTCAGTATGGCACACATACTGAGACACATACATATATACATACATGCATACATGTTGACTGGATGACTGACTGACTATCAGGCATACATAAATACATACATACTGAACCATTCATACAGGCATGCAGTCATGCATACATACTAACACACATACATACATACATGCATACATACACACGTACGGCATACATACAGGATTACATAATTACACACATGCATACATACATAACACATGCCGACATGCACACACACATACATACATACACATACATACACACATATATACACACGCACACACATACATACATACATACATACATACATACATACATGCACGCATACAAGCAGGCATGCAGGCACACATAAAGAAAGGCATACACACACATACATACAGACAGACATACAGAAACACACACACATATATACATATATACATACATGCATACATACATACATACACACATACATACATACAGGTAGGCAGGCATACATACGGACACACATACATACAGAGGCATGTACATAGATACATACAGCCAGGCAGGAGGGCAGCCGCAAACACATCAATACATACATGCATACGTACACACATACATATATACAATCATACATACATACACCCATACATACAGACAGAGACAGAGATACACACAACCAGTCATACAGCCAGAGGGGCATAAAGACAGGCAGAAATAAATACATACATGCATACATACACTCATACATGCATACACATAAAATGCCATACATACCATGCAAACAGAGGCAGGGGCATATACATATACCAATACATAAACAGAAAAATATGCATATGCAGTTGCAGCTACATACACGGACACATATGAATACATACATACACGCATACAAACGGGCAGGCAGGCACACAGAGGGAGCTAAAGGCATACACACACATACATACATACATTCATGCATGCATACATACATGCATATACACAATTACACGCACAGCTACACACGCATGCATACATACATACATACATACATACATATACATACACCAATACAAACATACATACATACATACATGCATACATACATACAGTCAGGCATACATACATAAATCCATACACACACACATACATACATACATACAAAGGCATACATACATACATACATACATACATGCGCACATAAATACATACATACATACATACAGTCAGGCATAACCCATACATAGAATCATGCATACACATATACATACATGCATACATACATAAATCCATGCATCCATTCACTGCATTCATGGATGCACACACACACACATACATACATACATACACACGGGCGGGAATCCATGCATACATACAGAGAGAAACATATACATACATACAGACAGACATACAGACAGACAGAAAGCAAGACACATATACATACAGACAGACAGACGGACATACGGGGAGGCGGGCACACGGACAGACGGACAGACGGAGTGAGAGCAGTAAGACAGGCAGGCAGGCGGGGAGTCAGGCAGGTACATACATATATGCATACATACGTGATTATATACATACATACATACATACATGCATACGCATACATAC
>DTVI01000039.1 GCA_012963655.1 Sulfurimonas sp. | reverse complement strand
TCTTATATCCTTTTATTGTCTTATAGAAGGAAGTGCTAAGATAATGGTATGATATTTTCTGAAGGCACATATACTTTTAGTTGAGATAAAAAAGGAAAAAGATGGGTTGTAAGATAATAGGATTTGAAAATGGACCTCTTGAGGTAGATTGTGAGGCAGTTGTATGGACAAAACAGGGAGAAGTCTTTGAGGTGCAAAACCCTTCTTATCCTTGCCGGTGTGGTCATTCTAAGAATAAACCTTTTTGTGATGGATCTCATAAAAAGCTAGGCTTTAGCAGTGAAAGAGAGATTAAAGAAGAAGTTATTCAAGTTTATGATGGAATAGACATTAGTATTAACTTTAATAGATCTATTTGTTCAGGTGCGGAAAAATGTGTGAAGGGTCTAAGTTCAGTGTTTCACTCAGGATCTTCAACAGATTGGATCTTTCCTAATGATGATACTAATGAAAAAATAATTTCTCAAATCTCTGCCTGCCCATCTGGCGCCCTTTCTTATACCTTAAATAAAAAGACAATAACAGACTCCAGATTGAGCCCCAAAATAGATATTATTAAAAATGGCCCTTATAATGTTGAAGGTATACGTTTGGAAGGATTTAATATTCCTACAAACTTTTCAAGTACAAAATATGCCTTATGTCGATGTGGGTATTCAAAAAACAAGCCTTATTGTGATTATTCTCATGTGGATAATAATTGGAAGGATGAGAGTTAAGGTCTTTATCTTATTATATTTACATATAAAATAATAAATCAATTTAAGTATTTTTATACATTAGTTTAAACTGATCCTAACTTTTTTAGAATAAAAATACAGTGGAATAAATGCTTTCTTTTATCTTGATAGAACATAATGATATTACATTAGCCCTTGTAGACATAGTGATGGAAACACTCTGAACAGGGCTAGAAATGAGGAAGTCTACAAAACCTGAAGCTAAAAATATAGAAATTCATTCAGATAAGTAGAACTTTACTTTATAGATCTAAGGCATACTTTTTTAGTGTTTCTAAATCTATTAGATCCAGCATAGCCTTATGTGTAGAATGGATAAAAATATGAGGTGCATGACCATCTTTTACGGCTTGAACAAAACGAGGTCCTGAAAGACACCAAGACTGACCTGGTTTAACCCCTGGAAAATTGAATTGAGGCATAGGGGTTGAGATATCATTACCTGCTTGTGCAGAATACTCTAAAAATTCTTTTGTCGCGTAAATACATACTCCATGAACCCCAGGATTATCAGGCCCACAATTACAAGACCCATCTCTATAAAATCCCGTTTTTGGGTCTATACTACATGGTTCAAGGGGCCCGCCTATAGCGTTAATTGGTTCATACATCATATGCCTTTAATTAAATTATGCAATTGTAGCGAGTCTGTTCTGTGTTTGCGCTCTTAGATTTGTAGTGTCTGATTTTTTTAGGTAAGTTTAATATCAAAATAAATTTACAAAAGTCTAGGTAAACTCACCTAAGTCAAATTTTTAGCTTATAAAATGTTACTTTTTTATAAGTTTCCCACTAAAATGCCTTATCTTGCAATTAATGAGCTAGGTGGAACCCCCTAGTGATGTTGCTCTCTTTATCGCTTGTGCTATGTTGACAAATGCTTTTGTTGCTAAGCAATACAGCCGTTAAAAGGGGCATTTCGACTTCCAAGGTATTTTTGTTATTACGTATTTGTTTTTTGCAATAGGACTTATGATTATGTCAAAGGTAATTTAGTCTTAATCAGCTTTATTTTTCTTCTATATTTATGGGTGTGGGCGTTGGCCTTGCCTTACTAAATATCAATGTCGGGTTACTTTCTTTAGTTCCTGCGTATAAAAGAGGAAAAGCCATTGGTATGTTAACTTCTAGTTATTTTTTCGGACAGTTCTTTTCTCCTATTTTGTGTGAACCTATAGTAGCTGAAGTAGGTGTACAAGGCTTGTTCTTTATAATTTCACTTGGGTGCCTAGCAATAGCCGGCGGTATTTATATTTTTACAGTGATTAAAAAAGCTTCTAAAGCAAAAGTTTAGGTTAAAATACAAGTACTTATTTACAAAAGAGTCTCATGCAAAGCATTACTGAACAATTTTTAACCCTAGGTTTAGACAATCCCTCCGATATTTCTGACAATCAACTTATTTTATTAGATATTTCTTTAGATAAAAAAGATTTATGGTTTGACTTAGCTATTGGAAAAAATATTTCAGATGCCAGAGCAGAACTTTTTGTACTTTTAAAGGGAATTACGGCTAAGACTAATCAAGATAAGATTATTAAAAATTATAAGGCCCTCCAAGCCTTTCGTCGCAGTCCTGAGGGGGATAGTGAAAAAAATACAGTTAAAGAAAACAAGCCCAGGACGTCGTCTATAGATGTGCAAGCAAAAGCAGAAATTACACCCACTATAGGTGATGTAGTAGTTTATTGTGATGGAGGTTGTTCTCCTAATCCTGGGGCCTCTGGGTCAGGAGTAGCAGTTTACAGAGCCGGAAGAGTAAGTGAACTTTGGTATGGTCTATTTGAGACAAATGGCACAAATAATACAGCAGAACTTAATGCCCTATATGAGTCATTGTTAATATCTAAAAAAGAAGCTGAACTTGGAAATAAGGTAGAAATCAAATGTGATTCTATGTATTCTATCAACTGTATCAAAACTTGGGCTAAGGGATGGGAATCTAAGGGGTGGACTAAAAAAGGTGGAGAAATTAAGAACCTAGTAATTATTCAAAAGGCTTATCACCTTTATAATACTATCTCTTCTAAGATTTCGCTAAATCATATAAAAGCCCATGCGGGGTTAGAAGGAAATGAGTTAGCTGATAGAATGACACACTATACAAGAAAAACAAAAGAACCTAAGTTTATGAAATATACCAAAGCCTTGGATATAAATGATATATTAAAAATGGGGTGATTTTTAGGAAAGTTTTCAAAGTCTGTTTTGTATGAAACCTAAAAATCTATAAAATTTATTTATC
>DTVI01000038.1:278-3013 GCA_012963655.1 Sulfurimonas sp. | reverse complement strand
TAGTATTGATTTTTTTATTAAACTCAAAAAGCGTTTTATAAATCGTTCCTAATTCAGACTTTGACTGCATCAGTAAAACTTGATCTTTTCGTTCGGGTGAGGCCTTATCTTCTAAAAACTCCAAAAGGGTATGCAAAGATCGTTTTATATCAAAGAAGATGAACCAAGCAATAATAAAGGCGATAACTAGAGGTAAAATAAGTAATACAAGACTTCTTTTAAAGGCCTCTTGTTCTGACATGATTTGTTCTTCTATTTTTGCTTTAACAAAGTCACTATTAAGCTTTTCTACCTTTTTAATATGTTGCATATAATCATCATAATATACCAACCAAGCCTCAATATCTATACCTTTTACCTTATGTCCCACTTGAGATTTAAGTTCTTCAAGCATTTGGTTTAAGTGTATAAAAGAAGCACTCGCATAAATTTTATAATATGAGCTAATCACAGAAGGTTCAGCAAAGGTTTTAAAGCGATCTAAGTATGTCTGAGACTTTGCATCTTGTGTAGTAATTAAGTCATACCAAAGCTGATCAAACTCTTCATCCCTACCTACAGCTACTTGAACTAAGGCTTGTTGTAAGGCAGTATATTCAATAGCTGATATAAGGTTAAAGTAGGCAATAAAATCATTTGATTCTATACGTGCTGTCATCAAAGCAATAAGGTCAATAAAGTGTTTGATTAAAGAATCTGTATAATAACGAACTATTTCATCGCCTTCTATAGTTTTGGTATCAACTTCTATTCGTATTTCTTGTAAGATAGATATTTCTTGAGTTAAAAGAATAATCTTTTTATTAATCTTTTTACTAGGAATACTTTCAAGTTTTTTTCTACATGATGAAAAACGAAGTAAAAGTTTATCTGTTTCTTCTCGTATCATCTGAAGTTTATCTAGGTCTTGAGCATGTTCGGCTATAGCCACTGAGTAGTTACGTTCTTTTTGTAAAGAAAAAAGAATGGTATTGACTTTTTGAGCTGTTTCAAAGGCGAATAGAACCTTTTTAGTTTTAGCATTATTATCTAAGGCCTTATCCAAATACGATATATTCCAAAAAAGGACCCCTGAGGTTAAAAATATAATCAAAAAAGCCACTTTTATCTTAACACTAAAACGAATAAGGAAATATAATATAAATCTAATCATAATTACTTACTTGTTTAGTAAAAGTGCTGCTACTTCTTTAGCATGATAAGAAATAATAATACTTGCTCCCGCGCGCTTAAATGAGATCATCGTTTCCATAAGAACACGATCATAATCAATAAGACCTTCTTTGCCTGCAAACTTAAGCATTGCATATTCACCACTCACATTATAGACACATAAAGGACGTGAAGTATTTTCTTTAATATCTCTAATAATATCTAAATAGGCAAGGGCTGGTTTTACCATTAAAATATCTGCCCCTTGAGCTTCGTCTTCTATGCTTTCAGCAATAGCTTCCATACGGTTTGCGGGATCCATTTGATAGCTAGTACGGTTACCAAAAGAAGGTACAGATTCTGCAACATCTCTAAAAGGTCCATAATATCCACTAGAAAACTTTGTTGAGTAAGCCATAATAGGAAGGTCCGTGTATCCACCTTCATCAAGAGCAGTTCTTAAGGTTTGAATAATCCCATCCATCATCCCTGAAGGTGCAATCATATCTGCTCCCGCTTTCGCGTGAACAAGAGCTTGTTTAGCTGAGAGTTCAAGAGTAGAATCATTATCTACTGTTTCACGTTGCATATCTAAGATACCACAATGCCCATGGTCTGTATATTCACAAAAACAAAGATCTGTTACAACAAACATATCAGGATGTGCTGCTTTGATTTCTCTTACCGCCCTTGCAATAATACCATGTTCACATAGCGCGTCTGAACCAACCGAATCTTTAATATCAGGAATCCCAAAAAGGATTATCGAATATAAACCTAAAGACTTTAAAGTGTCACATTCTTTAATAGCCTCATCTATACTCATTTGAAAAACACCAGGCATAGAAGAAACTTCCGTCTTGATTTTCTTACCTGGACGAACAAATAATGGATAAATAAAATCATCTGTAGAAACATGTGTTTCTCTTACTAAGTTTTGTAATTTTGAGTTGATACGTAAACGACGGAAACGATGAAACATAATAGGCCTTAAAACATCTCAATATATATGAGAATAAAAAATGATATAATCTTATTAAAATAAGATTATATTTTATCAAATTAATTTAAAAAAAGCAGTTAAACATGAATTTAGAGATATCAGAAGTTGCCAATTTACCCACTAAACATGGAACTTTCAAGATACAAACCTTTAAAGAACACCATAAAGAACATTTAGTCATATACACAGAAAAATTATCTGGCACACCTATTATTAGAGTTCACTCAGAATGTCTAACAGGAGACGTTTTAGGCTCATTAAAATGTGACTGCGGAGACCAACTTGATGTTGCATTAAAAATGATAGCAAAAGAAGGGGGCATGGTTCTTTACCTACGTCAAGAAGGAAGAAATATAGGCTTACTTAATAAGGTCAATGCTTACGCACTTCAAGACAAGGGTTTTGACACAGTAGCCGCAAACCATCAATTAGGTTTTCCTGCAGATGCAAGGTCTTATGAGATTGTGCAGGATATTTTAAAGTATTATAATGTAGACAAGATAAAACTTCTAACTAATAATCCTGAAAAGATAAAATCACTTCAAGCCATCCAAATCGTAGAAAGACTACCTATCATTGT
>DTVI01000038.1:0-268 GCA_012963655.1 Sulfurimonas sp. | reverse complement strand
TAATAAGTATAATGAAGCTTATTTAAAAGTGAAAAAAGAACAAATGGGACATTTACTTTAATACAAAAGATTTGTCTTGCTTCAATGCAAGACTTAGAAGCTCTTAAAGAAATTTCTCTTCCTTCAACATCACTTCTACCTACAGTATTTTGTTCTGAATTATTAATATCTCCAAATACATAGCATCATCTCTTTACTTTCCAGCACTTCAAGTTTACCTAACATATAATTTCTAAAAAACTTAAGTAAACTCTATTAGAAAAGCTTT
>DTVI01000037.1 GCA_012963655.1 Sulfurimonas sp. | reverse complement strand
AGGCCATACTGCTGCTATTATTGAAATGAAGCTTCTAAAAGATATGAAAATGTTATCTGCAGATAAAAATGGAAATATTTTAATATGGGATTTGAAAGATTCTGTATTAATATCATCATTACCTAAACTTAATGATGATATTACCTGTCTTAGTGTGACTTCAGATGAAAAATTTTTATTTGTGGGGACTGGCTTAGGTTATGTTAGTTTGTTTGACTTACAAGAAGGTAAGCTTTTAAAATCAAGGTTCTTAAAAGAGTCAAGTAAGGTTACCGCCTTATGTGTCTTAGATAATGTTAAGCAAATTGCCATAGGTACAAAGTCTGGTAAACTTAGCTTTTATAAGTTTCTTCCTGATGAAAAAGAGTTGGTTTCACAATTAAGAAATAAAGAATACCTAGGTTTATATACAGCAGCTCAAGAGAATCCTTTATTATTGTATTCACCTGTACTCATTCAGCTTGAAAGCTTATGGAAAAGAAGTTTTTCTAAGGCGCGTCAGATGCTTAAATTAAATCAAAAGCTTAATGCTGAGATTTTACTTGAACCCTTTAAAGAGGTAAAAGAAAAAACGATTTTAATAGAAAATTTATTTCTTGATTATAAAGAATTTAATCAATTTAAATCTTATATAAATGAAAAAAAATATTTTTTAGCCTACCCAATTAGCCTTCGCTGTAAGCATTTTCAAGATACAGATCCTTATAGGGTCATGGAGAATGAATGGAATGTTCAGTTTAATAAGGCCAAGGTCTATATCATGCAAAAAGAAGGGGACACAAAGGTTAGAAGTTTATTAAGTGATTTTAAGGGTATCTCACAAAAATCTGTACTTATTCAAGACCTATTTAAACAAAGAACGGCGTATATGCTGTTTAAGAAAAAACTAGCACAAAAAGATTATGTGGCCTTATTTATGCTTTTAGATAAATACCCTTTTATCAAGGAATTTGATGAGTATCAAAAACTTATTGAGTATGCAGATGAGATTTATATAAAGGCTCAAGATGCCTTAGATAAGAAAAAACATTATGAGGCCTTATCCTTTCTTAATATCTTATTAGCCTTTCCTGAATTTAAAGTAGATGCTAAAGAAATTATTGCAAATACAAAAATTATGCAAAAATTTATACAAGCCTTTGATGAGATGAACCTTTCAGTCCTTTATGAAATGATTAGAAAGTCCCCTTTTCTAATGCAAGAAAGTGAGGCCAAATATTTAGAAAAAAATTGGAAAAGTCATTTACTCCTAGCCGAAAAGTTTGCTGCTAAAGCAGACTTGGTCAATGTGATTGCGGCCTTAGAAGATTTTTTTGAAATTAAAGCTAAATTTTTAAGTATAGCCCTGGTGGTAAAACAGGTATATATCATACAACTCAATCGAGCTTTAAAGGCAAACAAAGTAAAACTGGTTTTGGAGAATGCTATTAAACAATATCTTATTTTCTTTGGTTTAGATGAATTTGTAGTATACTTTATAAAGCAAATGGGTACAGATATTGAACTTTCAAAACTACAAAAAGGGGATATAAATATGTTTAGACCCTTTATGATTATACCGGAGATAGTAATATGATAGCAATTGATTTAGGTTCGAATTCTTTACGTATGATACAAAGAGACTGCTCAAAAAAATGTTTTTTGAACCAATATGAGAAGCTTGTTAAAACAGGTGAAGAGTTGCATTCTCATAATCGTATTTCAGTAGGGGCACTTGAACGAATTCTTAAAGGCTTTGAAGAAGCTTCAAAAGTTTTTGATTTTAAAAATGAGGATTGTGTTGCGGTGACAACTGAAGCCTTGCGTAGAGCTAGTAATTCGCAAGACATTATTGATAAAATCCATCAAAAAACAGGGGTTTTATTTAATGTTATTGGCGCACATAAAGAAGCCGAACTCACACTTTTAGCCGTTGATAAACGTTTAGAAAGTCTGGGTTTTAGAGGCTCGTTTTTACTTATAGATATTGGGGGAGGGTCTACAGAAGTTATCTTTAAAAAAGGTAATTTGACAGAATCTAAAAGTTTTAAAGTTGGTATTGTGACTATGGCTTCAAAGTATCCTAGCCGTGAGAAGATGAAAAAAAATATGCAGGACGAGCTTCTTGAAATTAAAGAATATATTCAAGACTATTATGAAAGAGAAGGACAACCTGACTTTTTTGTAGCAACTGCGGGTACGCCTACAACCATATCTGCCTTTACTCAGGGAATGAAATATGATTCATATGACCCTCAAAGAGTTAATGGTTCTACCTTAGATTACTTTACTTGTAAGAAAGCCTTAGACTCCTTACTTGAATTGAGTTTTGATGAAAGAGCTTCTTTTGTAGGGGTTGGACGTGAAGAGTTGATTATTGCTGGGGTTATGATTTATGCTAGTTTTTTTAAGCTTTTTGATTTTGAACATTGTGTCATCATAGATGATGGCTTAAGAGAAGGACTTTCCTTGTCTGCTTGTGCTGGTACCCTTAATCTTTCTTAATAGGGGTATTTTAGCCTCGTTTAACTTTTTTCAAATCTTTTTTCACTATAATAACAGTAATTTACATATATGGAGAGACACATGCAAATAAGCGGTG
The DNA here is from genome assembly GCA_012963655.1 of Sulfurimonas sp. GTDB lineage: Bacteria > Campylobacterota > Campylobacteria > Campylobacterales > Sulfurimonadaceae. The sequence continues at coordinate 437 of DTVI01000037.1, read as the reverse complement.
CTCAAATGGTTATAGAATCATTAATTGCAGAAGACGTTACGGTAGTTTTTGGCTACCCTGGTGGAGCAATTATGAATGTCTATGATGAGATTTACAAACAAGATGGTTTTCAGCACGTATTAGCACGTCACGAACAAGCAGCGATCCACGCAGCCGAAGGGTATTCTAAGGCTACAGGTAAGGTCGGTGTTGCGATGATTACTTCTGGACCTGGTTTTACTAATGCGGTCACAGGTTTAGCAGATGCTTATATGGACTCTATTCCTATGGTTGTTATCTCAGGTCAGGTCCCTATGTCTTTAATTGGAACAGATGGTTTCCAAGAGATTGACGCGGTAGGTATTTCTCGTCCATGTACAAAACATAATTACTTAGTAACAGATGTTAAAGATCTTCCTCGTGTTATGAAAGAAGCTTTTCATATCGCAGCTGTTGAA
>DTVI01000036.1:1213-3019 GCA_012963655.1 Sulfurimonas sp. | reverse complement strand
AGGTAATGCTATTATTTATCTTATATCAGGATTTCTAGATGCAGAAATCGCCTCAAGTTTTGATTTAAAATATCACACAAACTCTTTAAATGTTGGCTTTACCTTGTTTATATTTGATGCTTATAAGGTGGTATCTATGAATATTCATGCCGTAAATTTCTTCTCAAAACTGGCAAGTTCTGCAGCAGAATATGGGGCAAATATATGTATCGTTGGTATGACCTTTGAAAAAACACCTCAGGCCTTTAAAGATGAGCTTGAAGATGCTGGTCTTATATTTTTTAAAAACATGGATGATATCTTAAAAGATAGAGAACTACTTAAGGAGTTAGGGGGTTCAGGAGGCACAAATAGCACCAATAAACGTGCTTTAAATAAGGTCTTAATTAATCAACTTCCCCGTTTTATTAATGCAACCGTTAATACTATGGAAATGATGACAAATGCCAAGGCTGAAAAAACAGAGGTTAAGCTCAAGACATTAGAAATAGATGACATAAAAGACAAGCTTGCTAGTTCCATTGGTTTTTATGGAGACTTAGAGGGCTTAGTAATTTTAATTTTTCCCATGAACATCGCTAAAAAATCTTGTGAGCTTCTTTTAGGCGAAAAGACAGAAAATGTAGAAGATATCTTAGATACCCTTGCTGAACTTGTAAACATTATCGCAGGTAGAGTCAAAGGACTGTTGGCGGAACAAGATATTGGTGTTGATATCACCCTTCCACGAACCTACGAGAATATAGATGAGCTCTTAACTACCGTACATGAACGTAAGGGTGTGCAAGTTAACCTAAGCTTTGAGGGAGACAACTTCATCTTCTTTTTAACTAGGTAATGATAAACTTCATTTATGAATGAACTTAATCCACATACCTTAAAAAAACTTCTAATTTCCCTTGGTCTTAGTATTGCAATTATTATTATATTTCTTCTTCTAAGAATATTTTTACTTGAAGACAAGGTATTAGAAACTAAAAGCTTTACTCAAAACAAAACGATACCAGTATCTACTACAAAAGAAGATTCAGAGCAAAAAGAAGACAAAAAAATCATGCTACTACCTAAGGAAGATCTGCAATAGGTTCGTGTAGATAATATCCTTGTAAATAATCCACACCCAGTTCTATCATGGTTTCATTAACTTCTTGAGTGTGCACATGTTCTGCTACTGTTTCCATCCCAAGAGCATGCGCAATATCTATGATTGAGCGAACAATCAATCTTGACGCATTATTCGTATCTACTTCTTTAATTAAAGAAGCATCTATCTTTAAAATATCAACACCTAGTTTCATTAAATAAGCATAATTACTATAACCGCTTCCAAAGTCATCAATAGCTATTTTTCCCCCAAGTTTTTTTACAATAGAGGTAAATTCGAAAACACGGTCATTTAATTCAATTTCTTCTGTTTCAAGTAACTCAAACACTACCCTATGTGAACATCCACAATTACGCAAGGCGTCAATTATAAAGCTATAAGTATTATCATCCATTAAGTCATCTATGGACAGATTAATGCTTACACTCTCCGTTCTGTTTATAAAGGTAAATAAGGCTTCTTGTACCACCTTTTGTGTTAGTTGAGGGTAATACCTTGCTTTCTTTGCTATGCTCACAAAATCTTGAGGTGATATTCTATTGCCTTCTTCGTCTTGTAAACGCATTAAGGTTTCATACTTTTCAATCTCACCAGTTTTTGCATTAACAATGGCCTGATAAGAGCATCCCACCTTGTCCTTTTTTATAGCTTGTTCTATAATTTGAATCATCTTATAGTTTTTGTTAATATCTTCATCCACG
>DTVI01000036.1:0-1203 GCA_012963655.1 Sulfurimonas sp. | reverse complement strand
GAAATAGAAGAATTGTGGGAATACATAGGAAATAATATCATTATAAAATATATAAGGTTTCATACGACGTTTGGCTTCTTTTAAGGCCATATCCGCCATAGAGATAAGAGGACGTTCACTTTTATCAAGTTCTGAGATTGCCGCACCTAAACTAAGTCTCACGCTTACCTCATGTTCACCACAGTCTAACTTTATGTGTGAAAGATAATGTGATAACATGGTCACATCTTCTTTAAAATTTTGTATAGAAATATCTTTTCCTGCAAGAATAGCAAACTCATCTGCACTTAGTTTATATAAAAGTAGATATCTGGTATTAAGCGCATCTTTTATTTCTTTAGCCATCTTTTGAAGGGTAAGATCGCCTATACTTTCACCATAAATAGTATTTATTTCTTTAAATCCATCTATATTAATCACAACAAGCTTTGTCTTATCCATGCCGAAAATGTCTTCAAGAAGTTTTCGTCTATTAGGTAAAGAGGTAAGTTCATCCTTATATAATTGCGATTGAAGTTTCTCTTTTTGTCTATATAAAGGTGTAATATCAAACATAATAGAAATATATTCACTTATCTCACCAGCCGTATTAAGGATAGGGATAATAGTGCTTTCAACAAAAAATGTTTTTCCTGTTTTTGCTATGTTTTCAAAAATTGTTTTATAGGTCTTTTTATTTCCTATGTATTCCCACAATTCTTCTATTTGTTCTGTACTGGTTCTTTTAGACTTTATTAATCTATGCAAAGATCCAAGTAATTCTTTTTTGCTATAACCACTGATTTTTTCATATGAGCTATTTACATAAGTGATGATGCCATTAAGATCAGTTTTAATTACAAGAGCACTCGTATCAACTGCTTTTTTATATTCATTTAACAAAGAATAATGATAATCTAATTTTTCTATCATTGTATTAAATTCTAAGGCCAAGTTCCCTAGTTCATCTGTACTATCTATCTCAATGTAGGCTTGAAGTCTACCCAAAGACACCTCATGTATTTTAGCAAAAAACTGTTCTAATCTACGAGATATCCCAAGGTATGTTCCAATTAGAAAGTACGAAAACAAGAATATAGAAATAAGAGTAAACAATATAAATAATTCTTGTCTTGTGATAAGATCCTGACGTTTATCTTCTAAGTACTTTTGTAAAAAACTTTGCATACTGTTAAATAATGAAAGTTGAAGACTTAAGACTGC
>DTVI01000035.1:1652-3027 GCA_012963655.1 Sulfurimonas sp. | reverse complement strand
TGCAAGAAGAGAAATTGCAAGAATTAAATCACAAAGAAGAAAAAAGTCGTTTGGACCTTGTAGAAGATAAAAAATTAAATGAATTTTTACATCTTATCCCTTTGTCGTCTTTTATACTTTCATCTCAAAATATAATTGTTGATTATAATGCATTATTTGAAGAATTATTTGATCCATTTTCTCAAGATGAGATTCTTTCTTCACTAAGAAATAAAACATTATTGTTAAAGGAGATTCTTAGTGAAGACTCCAAACTAGAATTTAAAGATTATCCTCAAATATGGAATGATGTGTATAATGAGTTGTATGAAGACTCTCCTTTAAAAGTACAATTTGAAACACCCTTTGGCAAAAAAACATATCTTATAAGAATATCGAGTATTAATGGATTGAGTGATACGCTTGTGTGTTTGGAAAGCCTTGCTTAATGCAGATTATTCATGAATTTCGTCTTTCGTATCCTATCAGTGCTATTGATAAAGATGAAAAACACTTAACGATTATTACTAATGACATATGTGTGCATCATTATAATAATGATAATAGGCTTCTTTATAAACACCCTTTGACAGACTTAACGAAAGAAATTCATGCCTATAGTAATAGTGTCTCAATCTCAAAAGATGCTAACCTTATCTTGCCCACGTGTACACAAAAACATGTTCAATTATATACAGTAAATGATTCTATCAAAGAAGTAACTTCAGAACTTAATCAAGACGATGAGATAGAAGCTTCATTATTTAGTAAAAATAATAAGTTTCTGATTTTAGGGAATAAAGCGGGACGGTGTAATATATATTCACGTAATACCTTGTCCCCTGTCTTAGAATTAAAACCTCGTCCTGACTATATTAATGCTTTGGCTATATCCCCCACTAATAGATACCTTCTTGCAAGTGCATATAATAAAAGTGTAAGTGTGTTTGATATTTCTAGAGCAGGAAATAAAACTTTTTATCGAACGAAGTCCGTCATTGTAAATTCATTATTTTTAAATAATCATCAAATTTTATCTGTCTTACAAGATGGGGCCGTTAATATATATGACATTCAAGCGGGTGAAAAGATATTTGAAGAGAATCTACTCCCTCATTGGCCTTCACATCTTATAGTATATAATGAAAAATATATTTTGATTTCTACAAGAAGTTATGCGATGTATTTTTTCAATATTGAAACCTATGAGATCGATTTTGAAGTCAAGCTAAGTTATAAAGGTGTAACCGCTATACAAAGACATGAAGGATTTTTGTATGTGGGATATTATAATGGTACGGTTCAAGTAATAGATTTGAATTATCAGTTAAATGCTTTTGAAGTGGCAAGATAAGGTTAGCATCTTTTGAGATTGAGACACTATTACTATAGGCAT
>DTVI01000035.1:0-1642 GCA_012963655.1 Sulfurimonas sp. | reverse complement strand
GAAGTGGCACTGAAGGTGGGCAATATTGTAGAAGCAAAAGCGCTTATTGAAAAGAACATTTTTTTACAATCTAATCTTAAATATAATGCATTTACGGTTAATAAGTTTGATGAAGATTTACAAATCTCCTTAAATAAAATAGGCCAGAATCTAAATAAGCAAGCTGTTTCGCATATGAGTAAATATATACTTGATGCGGTTTATAAAGAGTTTGAAAATTATTTGAAATATTCAGATGAGATATACAAGTTTTATACTTTTATTAAAGAAAATGAAGTGTCAAAGGCATACAATATGATATATGACCTTCCTTTATTAAAGAAGACACCTGCGTTCGCTCGTCTTGAGATAATTTGGAGTAATATTTTCAACAGAGCAAAAAAACTTTTGCAAGAAGATCCTATTGGTTTATTTAAACATGCTGAAAGCCTTGTTGCCCCTTTTTCAAAAATACCTGAAAAAAAATTTTTAGTAGGGCATCTTTTTAATAATGTTGATGTTTTTTCTAAAGCGGATAAGGCAGTAAAAGATCAAAATTTCGAACAATATTTTTCTTATGTAAAAGAGTTTTCATTTTTAGTAGAAACTTCTTTGTATTTAAAAATATCTAAGTTTGGTGAAAATAAACTTGAAGAAGTGTTAATGTATGAAAACTTAAATCGTTTTGATAAGGTCTTAGAGACTATTGAATCATTAAAAATGTTTCCAATGCTCGAAGGTGAGCTTAAAGAAATTCTACAACGTGTTTTAATCAAAAAAGAGTTCGATACAAGTATTATGCAAAGACAATATGCTAAAGCTTTTGAAATGATTGATGAGTATGAATTTGTACAGTCGTTACCTAAGGCATTAGGCCTTGAAGCAAAATTTCAAAAAGACATCGAAAATGCCCAAGGAGATAAAATTACTCCTAAAATGGTACTAGAAAAACTTAAAAAATATAGTAGTTTTGCGGCATGTAAAGAGCGTATAGCTTCTGTATTAAAATATGCCTATATAAATGAAATGTATGCCTACTCACAACATGACATTATCTACTGGGAAAAAGTTTTTCATAGATTTTTGTCTATATATGGTGAAGATAATAGCTTGAAAAAATTTGCAAAAATTAGTGGACGTCAAGTGACTTATACAAAAGCCTTAGATAAAATTAATTTTATAGGTATAAAAAAATCTAAACTACTTCCTACATTACTTGTTAAAAAAGCGAGTTAAACACTAGCCTAAATAGGTAAGCATCTTATTGCTAAAATCACAAAAATTTAAAAATGATTAAATAATAGTCATTTAAGGAAAATATTATGGCAATAGCTGAAAATCAAGTTGTATCTATCGAGTATGAAGTAAAAAGTGGAAGTGAAGTTGTAGACTCAAATGTGGGTGCTGATCCTTTAATCTTTATGATTGGTAAACAACAAATCATTCCTGGTCTAGAAGAATATGTATGTACTTTAGCTGCTGGTGAAAAAGGCGATGTTCTTGTTCCTGCTGCTAAGGCTTATGGTGAGTATAATGATGACGCACTTCAAGAAGTTCCAAAAGAGCAATTTGCTGGGATTGAACTTACTGAAGGTATGAGTCTTTATGGTCAATCTGAAGATGGTGGAACTGTTCAAGTTATCGTAAAAGAGATCGCTGGCGA
>DTVI01000034.1 GCA_012963655.1 Sulfurimonas sp. | reverse complement strand
ATTAGTGTTGTTTATCTAAGGGCTTAATTTCTATTTTTTAACTAGTATATTGGGTGCTTAAGTCAAAGGGGGGACACCTCTTTGCTTTTTATAGGGGTCTTTCACAGATATCATATAAGCTTGAGACTTTGTCTAAGATGTAATAAGCACTAATTTTGATAAAATACGATTCATATAATAAAAGGTTTAATAATAATGAGTGAAAGCAAAGATTTTTTACGTACAATCGTTGAAGCGGATTTAAAATCAGGTAAATATAAAGAGATTACTACACGATTCCCTCCAGAGCCGAATGGTTTCCCACATATTGGACATGCAAAATCTATCTGTATAAACTTTGGTATTGCAGCAGATTATAATGGTCATTGTAACCTTAGAATGGATGATACTAACCCTACTAAAGAAGATACTAAGTATGTTGAAGCGCTTAAAGACGCAGTACAATGGCTTGGCTTTCATTGGGGAGATAATGTACGTTTTACTTCTGATTATTTTGATCAAATTCATGATTACGCCATTGAGCTTATTAAAATGGGCAAGGCTTATGTTGATAGTACCAATGAAGAAGAGATGCGTGAACTTCGTGGGACGGTTAAAGAAGCAGGTAAGCGTAGTAAATTTGCTGAACGTACAATTGAAGAAAATTTAGACCTGTTTGAGAGAATGAAAAACGGTGATTTTAAAGATGGTTCACACGTATTAAGAGCGAAGATAGATATGTCTGCTGCTAATATGAAAATGAGAGATCCACTTTTATACCGTATTAGACATGCCCACCATTTCCGTGCAGGGGACAAATGGTCAATTTACCCAATGTATGACTTTGCACATTGTTTATCTGACTTTATAGAAGGGGTATCTCACTCTATTTGTACACTTGAGTTTGAAAATAACCGTGATATTTATAACTGGGTTCTTGATACACTAGGTCTTACTACTGTACGTCCTTTCCAGCATGAGTTTGCACGACTTGGTATCAACTATACGGTTATGAGTAAAAGAAAGCTTTTAGAGCTGGTTGAGGGTGGCCAAGTAAGTGGATGGGATGATCCTCGTCTTCCTACTATTGCTGGATATAAAAGAAGAGGGTATACCCCCGAGTCTATCTTAACTTTTTGTGATCAAATAGGTATCGCCAAAGCAAATTCAATGGTTGATGTCGCTCAGCTTGAGTTTTGTATTAGAGATGACTTAAATACAAAGGTACCACGTGTTATGTGTGTACTTGACCCATTAAAGGTAACGATTGTAAATTATGAAGGAAGTGAAGAACTTGAGTCTTCATATTACCCTGATGATATTGCTAAAGATGGTACAAGAGCCTTACCTTTTTCTAAAGAGATTTATATTGAGCGTGATGACTTTATGGAAAACCCTCCAAAGGGTTATTTCCGTCTAACTCCTGATCAAGTTGTACGTCTTAAACATGCGTATATCATTAAGTGTAAGGAAGTGATTAAAGATGCAGATGGAAAGATTATTGAAATCAAAGCAGAATATATTGCGGAATCTAAAAGTGGCTCAGACACTAGTGGTATTAAAGTTAAGAGTGCTATTCATTGGGTAGAAGCGAAGACGGCTAAAGAGGTAGAAGTAAGAGTGTATGACAGATTATTCCTAGATGAAGCACCTGAAGGATTAGAAGATGTAAATCCAAACTCTTTAACCATTATCAAAAATGCTTTGATTGAACCTGCAGTAATAACTGAAAAACCTGATGAAAGATTTCAGTTTGAAAGACAGGGTTACTTTTACGCAGATCCAATTGACTACACAGATGCAAAACCTGTATTTAATAAGATAGTAGGTCTTAAAGGCTCTTGGGGTCAAAAGAAAAAACCAACAACTGAAGCACCTAAGGCTAAAAAAGAGCATATCGATGGTGAAGTTGTGGCTATGAGTGAGAATGAACAAGCCTTATTTAACAAGTATAGTGAGCTTGGACTTAATAGTGAAGTAGCAAATACCCTAGCTCGTGATGAGCAGTTGTCATCATTTTATGAAGAAGCTCTTGCTGAGTTAAATAGCCCTGTAAGCCTAGCTAATATTGTGACCAATGAGGTTGCTAGAGAGTTAAAGCAGATGGCAGTTCACGAGCTAAAGTTTAATGCTTCACAGATAGCTGAACTTGTTAAGATGATTGATGATAAGACTATCTCAAATAAGATTGCTAAACAAGTTTTTGAAGAGATGGTGAAAAGTGGAAATGCTCCAACAAAAATAGTTAAAGATAAGGGACTTGTACAAATAAGTGATCCTTCTGTAATATCCCCTATTATTGATGAGGTAATTACAAAAAACCCAGATAATGTAGAGAAATTTAAAGCAGGTAATACAAAGTTATTAGGCTTCTTCGTAGGACAGGTTCTAAAAGCTACTGGTGGTAAAGCAAACCCTCAAGTGGTAAATAAACTTGTGGCAGAAAAATTAAAATAATAAGATAAAGATTGCCTTGTGAATATTCAAAACTATATATTTACGCAACAAGACCCCACTATGAGTTAAACTTGCGTAGTATTTTGAGATGTGAAATAGTACAAGCTCAAGTTTCTATATAAATGATTAACGATCCCTCATTTTAGGCATTTTTGATGGGACTTCGCCAAAGAAAATTTCTGTAAATGCCTTTGATAACTCGATATTATTTGTGAAGGTATGCATTACCTCGTTAAACGAGTGCTGTACTTCGTTAATTTGCTCTTGTGTACTAGCTAATGGCGTGTTTCTAATAATACATAGTGCAAGGTCTGTGGCTGTGTCGCTTGGCATCTCATTTCTAATACTAAACCATATTGTGCGCATGTCAGATGTGATTTCTTTATTGTCTAATACTTCATCAGCAAAGATTGTTTGTGCATCCATAAGCCTAGAAATAGCAAAACTCAAGTCATTTTTTGAAAGAAACATTTGTGTTGGTGAATATTGAGTGTGAGGGTCTTTATGTACCTCTATCATGTTATTAATAATATTGTCAAAATATTTCAATTGTTTATCCTTTAATAATGCAATTATAACTTATTTGCGTTATTTATATGTAGCTAAAAGCTAGTAGCAAGAAGTTAAGGGATTTTATCATCCTATAGAGTATTGATTTTTAAGACTGCAAATATTGTTTTTAGTTCCAAAAATAAAAGAACTTTATTAAAAAAAAGTTAAACTTTTTAAAAGAGAAAAAGAAAGTTTGGTAGGCTGTAGTTCTAATATACTTGGTTTATTGTATGTTTCTTGGCTTTTTACATTAGGGATGATTGCTCTTCTTGTGCTATTAAAACAAATAAAAAATGTGAGTTTGAAACACTTATGCCTTAGAGCTAATCAAATATTTACCTTTCTTACGCTAAAATCGCATAATTATAAAATTTTAAAGGCGCTTCAATGAAGGTAAAACTGCAACACGTTCCCCACATCGCACAAAAAGTAGCTATCGAGCTAAACAAAAGTGGTATTGTTACAATGACTAAGGGTTTAGAACCTGTTGCAGATGAAGCGAGAAAAGTGCTTGAAGAATCTATCAAGCAAGAAGCAGCTTTAGAAGAAAAAGTTCATGATATTCTTGATGCAAATGAAGATGCAATGGATGAAAACAATGTAGATGATAGACAATTATTCTTTATGATTAAAAAGAAAATTGCTCCTGAATATAATGTGATCCTTGCGTATGATGAAAGATTTTCAGATATTGCACATAAGATCTTAGATGAATTATATGAAGAAGATTTAATCCATTATGATATCGAAGAAATTCGTATTAAAAATGTTATTTTTGGAGCTATGACAGGTTTTATTGCTGAAAATGACAAAATTGAAGACGCGGTTTATGACAAGATACAGTCTTACCAAAGAAAAATTATTCCTGGTACAGATGATTATAATATCTTGTTTCAAAAACTTTATAGAGAAGAGTTATTAAAAAGAGGAATGGCGTAAATTATGAAGAGAGTATATATATATCTTGAAAATGGAACGTACTTAGAAGCAGATAGCTTTGGTGCAGATACTACCTCTGTTGGTGAAATCGTTTTTAACACCTCTCTTACAGGGTATCAAGAGATTACATCTGATCCTTCTTATGCAGGCCAATTTGTTACCTTTACTATGCCTGAGATTGGTAATGTTGGTGTTAATGCTGAAGATATGGAGTCAAAGGGTGCCTTTGCTAAAGGTATTATTGTTAGAAACTATCAAGCACGTCCATCAAATTTTCGTTGTACAGATAGCTTAGATAACTTCCTAAAAGAACAAGGGGTTATGGGTATTTGCAATATTGATACACGTTTCCTAACGAAGATGATTCGTTCTGAAGGTGCGATGATGATGATTGCTTCTACAACTATTTCTGACATGGATGAGTTAAAAGCAGCACTTACAAAAGCACCAAGAATTGAAGATGTAAATTATATTGAAGAAGTAAGTACAAAAGAAGTGTATAAGCATACAGACGGAACCTATGATGCAATTAACTTCAAATATAATGAAGCACCAAAAACTAAGGCTAAAATTGTAGCTATTGACTTTGGGGTTAAACGAAATATCTTAAATGAGCTTACTCAAGCGGGTATGGATGTTGAAGTTATTCCTAATACCTTTGATGCAGATTCACTTATATCGCGTATTGCTTCTAAAGAAATTGATGGTGTGTTTTTATCAAACGGTCCAGGAGATCCTCTTGTTCTTAAAAAAGAGCAAGAAGGTATTAAAAAGTTAATTGCTGCAAAGGTACCTATGTTTGGTATTTGTTTAGGGCACCAACTTCTTTCTATCTCTCATGGATATGACACATTCAAACTGAAGTTTGGACATCATGGTGGAAATCATCCTGTTAAGAATGAAAAAACTGGAATGGTAGAAATCACGGCGCAAAACCATAATTATAATGTTCCTGATAACATCATTGAAATTGCTGATGTAACACACACAAACCTTTTTGATAATACTATTGAAGGTTTAAACTATAAGTCAGGACATGTCTTCTCTGTTCAACACCACCCTGAAGCTAGTCCTGGACCAAAAGAGTCTGCTTATATTTTTGGTGAATTTCTTTCTTTAATGGGAAAATAAGCCGTGGTGATCACGGAGAAATATTTCTTTAGTCAAATAAGCTGTGGCCTTTTGTATGGAAAATATTTCTTTAGTAGATTAATTAAGGCATCTCTAAAGTCCGTTAACACTTCTGTAACATTCTTTAGACATAATTTTCCTACTCTCTTAAGGACCCTAATCTCCCTTGGGTCCCATTAAGGATTTTATATGAACTTCTACGATCATAACTCTCTTGAACTCTTAGCAATTTTAGCCTTTGGATTTTTTGGCTCTTTAGGACACTGTATTGGTATGTGCGGTGGTTTTATTGTTTCGTATACAACGGCTAAGATGGATGGAAGCACTTCTAAATCATCTCAGGCTTTAGGACATGGCTTTTATAATCTAGGTCGTATAAGTTCGTATACTCTCTTAGGGGCTCTTTTCGGTTTTTTTGGTTCACTTTGGGAAGCAACCCCAATGATGCGTATGATTATGTTTGGTTTTTCAGGTGTTTTGATGGTCTTGATGGGATTATCATTATCAGGGAAATTAAAGTTTATAAGCTATCTTGAATATCCTCTTGCTCAAAAGACTTGGTTCAAAAAAATCTTCTTTTCACAACTGAATTCTAAATCTAAACTGAGTTTTTTTACTTTAGGCTCATTAAATGGTTTTTTTCCGTGTGGTCTTGTGTATACTATGCTCATTACTGCTATTTCAACGAAGTCAATGTTGCTAGGAGCGGGAGTTATGTTAGTTTTTGGGGTATCAACTATACCAACACTTTTTAGCCTTGGATTTTTAGTTGGCTTTATTTCTCAAAATCGCTTTAGACATATCATGATTGAAATATCATCTTTAATTATAATCTTATACGGGGGGTGGACGCTATATAAAGCCTATGGTAACTATAATATCTACCTTCATCCCATAGAAAATTCTTCTATGAAATGTGGGACAGGAAAATGTGGCACGGGAAAATGCGGATTATAAATACTTATTTATCCCAAACTTAGCAAAATATTAATTTAAATATATAATTAATTTTCAACATTAAGCTTAATAATTATTATTATTTGATATTATATAACTTGATTTAAAGGATATTCCCTAATCCTGGGACATATAATTATGAATTTATAGTAATATCGTTTAAGCTTAGAATTTAAGACTATGAATACAAAAATTTTTAAATACAAAAAAGGGAGCTTATATGGAAAACCGTCCATTAGAATACGATTATACAGTAGCTAAGATGTTTATGATGTCTACACTGATTTTCGGATTTATCGGGATGTTACTAGGGGTGCTTTTAGCCTTACAATTGGCTTGGCCAGAATTTAATTATTTCCTTGGTGATACTGTTGCTGAGTATATCAGCTTTGGCCGTCTTAGACCAATACACACTTCAGGAGTGATTTTTGGATTTACCTTAAGTGGTATTTTTGCTGGTTGGTATTATATAGGGCAAAGAGTACTCAAAGTATCTATGGCAGAATCTAAACTACTAATGTTTGTTGGTAAGACCCATTTTTGGTTGTATTTTATAGCTATGTTTCTTGCGGTTGTATCACTATTTTCAGGTTACAACCAAACAAATGAATATTCGGAGTTAGAATGGCCATTAGATATTTTAGTTGTACTTTTTTGGGTACTTTGGGGTGTGAGTATTGGCGGTCTTGTTGGTATTCGTAGAGAGAAAGCATTATATGTATCTATCTGGTACTTTATGGCAACTTTTTTAGCAGTAGCCATGCTATTTATTATGAATAATATTGTTATTCCTACTTATTTTGTATCAGGCGCTGGTGACATTATGCATGGTGTGTCTGTTTATTCAGGTACTTCAGGGGCAATGGTTCAATGGTGGTTTGGTCATAATGCAGTTGGTTTCCTTTTAACGGTTCCTCTTGTTGGTATGATTTATTACTTTTTACCAAAAGAATCAGGTCAAGCAATTTATTCATATAAACTTTCTTTACTTTCATTTTGGTCTTTAATGTTTGTATACGTATGGGCAGGTGGTCACCACCTTATTTATTCTACTGTTCCTGATTGGATGCAGACTATGGGTTCTATCTTTTCTGTAATCCTTATTCTTCCTTCATGGGGTTCTGCGATTAACATGCTTCTTACAATGAAGGGTGAATGGCAACAAGTGACAGAAAGTCCAATTATTAAGTTTATGATTCTTTCATCAACTTTTTATATGTTCGCTACTATTGAAGGTCCTATTCAAGCAATTAAATCTGTAAATGCTATTGCGCACTTTACAAACTGGATTGTTGGTCATGTACATGATGGTGCTCTTGGTTGGGTTGGCTTTATTATTATGGCGTCTCTTTACCATATGGCTCCACGTATTTTTAAGCGTGAGATTTACTCCAAAGCACTTATGAATACGCAGTTCTGGCTTCAGACTCTTGGTGTTATCCTTTATTTCACCTCTATGTGGATTGCAGGAATTACACAAGGTATGATGTGGAGAGCAGTTGATGAATTTGGTAACTTAGCGTACTCATTCATTGATTCCGTTGATGCATTACATGTTTATTATATTATCCGTGCGGTAGGTGGGATTCTTTACTTAGCTGGTTTTATAATCTTTATTTATAATATTATTAAAACGATGTCGGCTCGTCCTATTGAGGAACGTGAGCTTCAAAATGCTACGCCTATGGCAGCGTAAGGAAAGGGAGATAATATGTTTCACTGGTTAGAAAAACGCCCATTCTTTTTCGGAGTTGGTATATTTGTAGTTATCGCATTTGCTGGTTTGGTTATGATCATTCCACATTTCGTTCAGCAGTCTCGTCCTCTTATTGGGACTAAACCTTATACGACACTTGAATTAACAGGTCGTCATGTGTATATGAAAAATGGCTGTAACACCTGTCACTCACAATTGGTTCGTCCATTTAAACATGAAACGGATCGTTATGGTGCGTATTCATTAAGTGGTGAGTATGCTTATGATCGTCCTTTTCTTTGGGGATCTGAACGTACTGGTCCAGACCTTATGCGTGTGGGTAACTACCGTACTACTGACTGGCATGAAAATCATATGATGGATCCAGCAGGTGTTGTACCTGGGTCTATTATGCCAAAGTACCCTTGGTTGTTTACCAATACCGCAGATGTTGATACGGGTTGGGCTGAGGCTGAAACTGTACGTCTTATATTTAACACACCTTACAATAAAGACATCCCTATGAAAGATGGTTCAGTGTCTCAGGTAAAACTTTCTGAGACAGTTGAAGGTGGACGTGCAGACGCACTTATAGAAGCTAAACTTGTTGCACAGCAGATGAAAAATCAAGATGTTAAAGATATGGTTGCCGCAGGAAAAGTTCCTGAGATTGTAGCGCTTATTGCCTACCTTAATTCACTGAAATAAGGGAAGAAGATGACTCTAGGTGAATTATCTGCATACGGTTACTTTATTTTAACCATTGCCTTATCCCTGTTGTTTATGGCTTATGTGTATCATTTATATACCGCTAAGACAAGAGGCACTAAAGATTATGAAAAGTATGGTGATATCGTCTTACATGATGAACTTACTGATGCACCAATTGAAAAGATTGAGAATGAGGATTCTATTTCAGAAACCTCACAAGAAAAGATGGAGGGCTAAATGAAAGGTTTATGGATTTTCGGTATCGTCCTTGCAATTGTTCTAATGGCAGGTACTTACGCTGTTGTTGGTGACATGATGGGTGATGATATTGTAAACATGTTGGCTATGGCTGGTGCGGCTGCAATTGTTGTTGTTTCTGTTGTTGTTGTAATGAAATATATTAAACAAATGAAAGACGATACTGCCTCAGGTGAGCTTATGGCTGAAAACTGGGATGGGATTGGTGAATATCAAAATGAATTACCTATAGGATGGGCCTTATCTATAATAGTGCTTATGATATGGGGTATGTGGTACATGCTTATAGGTTATCCAATGAATGAATACTCGCAAATTGGTGAATATAATCAAGATGCAAAAATATCAAATGATAAGATTGCTAAGCATTTTGAGCAAATGAATGATACTCAAAAACTGAAGATGGGAGAGGGTGTGTTTTCTGTTCAATGTGCACCTTGTCATGGTCCTACAGGAAACGGTCAAGAAAACTATTCTACGGGTTTATTAACGGCTGAAGACTTGACTACTAGAAATATGAGTAAAAAGTATGTTGAAAAAGTAATCCGTGAGGGTTCTGCTCAATTAGGTTATGACTCGCCTATGTATCCGGGAATGCTTTTTGATGATGCACAAATTGATGTTGTTGCTACTTATATCTCTAAGGGTTTTAAAGATGAAGAGGGCTCAACAGAAGGTAAAGATATTTTTGCCGCTTCTTGTGCTTCATGCCATGGTGCTGCTCTGCCTAAAGGGGCTAAGGGATATAAGAGTTATGGTGTAAAACCAGAGTCTGATACTACCGGAGCAGAAGGTTACGCAAGTGCTTGTGAAGGTGAAGACTGTATAGGTCATGGTGTGTCTTTAGTGGCTCCAAGTTTAAAAGATTACAACTCATGTTTAGTTGCAAACTTACTTAAATCAGGAATGAAAAAAGGTGAGATTGGTGTTATGCCAGCGTTTGGCGACATGTTAAGTATGCCTCAGATCAAGGCCCTGTCTGCATATGTAGCACATGGTACTGATAAAGAAATTGAAGAGTAGGGGGAAAGATATGGAAAATAGAAGTATTTTTGCACTACATGGTTTAACAGGTATGCTAATAGCAACGCTATTACTAATAGCTGTTGAAGGTACCTTGGTATTCATGGCAATTGGTGTTCAACGAGATGTTGCTCAAGATTATTATTACATTGAAGATGCTAAAGGGGTTAAAATGTTTAGCCAAGATAACGCTTCTCATGTAAAGTTGTTAAGCGAAAAGGACAAATAATGAAACTAGATGTAATTATTGGCCTTGGTTTATTTGCTATGGCCATGTATACACTTTATGCTGTAGTCATTGCTGACCACCTTTTCATCGGTTAATCGATGAAAAGGTATAAAGGGCTTATTCCCCTTCTTGCAATCCTCTGTTTTACTAATCCTGTGCTTGCAAAGTTTATTATTGTAGATGAAGTTGTTAAAATAGATGGTTTCAACGAGCAAATTGAACCAATGGGAAGAGAACTCTTTGAGAAAACAGGTGTCAATCTGTATGTGAGTCTTGTTAAAGAAACAGATAATAATGAAAGTATTATTGAGTATCAAAAAGCCTTAATTAAAACACTTGATGAACCTGCTATTTTATTTTCTTTTGTAGAAAACTCTAAGCAAGTTCAAATCTACGCAGAAGACAAGTCTTTATATAAGCTTTTTGATAGAGAACAAATTATGGATCCTTTGGCTATTTGGCCCTTTTTTAATGGGCGTGTTATCCCTATTATAGGGGCTCGTGCGCCCAAAGAAGTTCAAGACAAAGATAAATATGCGGTAGCTATGTTTAATGGTTATGCAGAAATATCAGAACAAGTAGCCGAGTCTAAGGATGTTGTTCTTAGTACAGCTGTTGGGGACACAAATAAACTAGTTTATAAGGTCCTGATTTCGCTTTTATCTATCATCACTTTGATTACCATACTTAAGTTAATAAGAGACTGGTATAGAATAAAGAAAAATAAGAGGAATGAAAATGTCTAATGGAAAACATTGGCCAATAGGTATTATTACTGCAACAATCTTCATTATATGTGCGTGTGCATTAACCATTTATATAGCCTTACTTCAACCTGTTCAAGAAGATGCGGATATGATGTTAGCTTATCATGAGTTAGATGCAAATGCAAATGATATTATTGTTGCAAATATCATTTTTAATCAAAAATATGACCTTACTTATACAGGTGAAGCAGTGTCTCAAGAGGGTAGTACCTTATCTTATAAGCTTGTGGATAAGCAAGGCCAATCTATTAATAATGCGGAATTTAAAGTAATCTTGTCACGTCCAATACTTGAGGCCTCGGACATAGTTTTAGGTGAGCCAAGAGTAGATAATGGAAATTATATTTTTGAAAATGTAAAAGTAAGTAAAAAAGGTCGTTGGAATATTTTGGCAAAGGTAGTTGTAGGAAATGACTTTCGTCATATCAATCTAAAGTCAGATACGCTGGACAAGGGTGTATATGAGTATGGTCTAGATAAACCTATGCGTAATGCTGGGGCAAATAACTAAGCATTTTTCTTAAAAGATCTCTATATTTCTTTTTTATTTCTTTTTACGTCCAGTATGTTTACTTTAATTGTATATAATGCGCGTTCATTAAAATAATTATTTGGGGTGTGTATGTATATTGGAACAAAAAGAAGTCCTGAAAAGATCATTGGTTTATGGGTGCTAACCTTTGGTGTGTATGGTATTTACTGGCTAGCGCAAACATTTACTGAATTGCAGAATCACCGTCAACAAGGTATTTCAGGGACATCTTATACTGTCTTAGCTGTTTTATTTCCTCCCTTAGCCTTGAGTGCTTGTTGGTTACTACCTTCATATGTTGGAAAGTTATATGCAGAAAATGGAAAGCTAGAACAAATCTCTTCTTGTTGGGGAGCAATACTCTTTTTACCAAGCATTGCTTTATGGGCAATTGTTGCTATGTCATATCTGATTATAAGTGCAGGTGGTAGTATGAGTGAAAATGGCGTATATACTATGGCTGCGGTTGTTGCTATTGCCATTGGTATAAATATCTTTTTATTATATAATTGGCTTAGAA
>DTVI01000033.1 GCA_012963655.1 Sulfurimonas sp. | reverse complement strand
TCTTTAAAGAACTATATTGGTGTGACGGATGAGTTGTATAACTTTATGTTTATTATCTATCTTTTTTCGTATTTTAGCCAAATCACCTTCAAGTGACTGCATCTCTATCTCACAAAAGTGTACATGAGACTTTTTTTCCTTACCAAGTTCAATGCTCATAAGGTCAATATCCATTTTTGCAAGGTATTGTAAAAAGCTTGCCAAGGCACCCTTTGCATTTTGCAAACTTACTATCAAATGATACTGAAAAACCTTTTGTGTACTCCATCTCACCGATATCATAGGTGTCTCTTCTTCAACAAAACTGTAAGCATGCTGACAAAGTTTATGATGTAAATGCGCCTTATTACCTATCTTAAATGCGATTATCTCATCTCCCGCCTTAGGATGACAACAATAATCAAAGACCATGTCTGAGATAGAAGTATTTGAAGAAATTTCCACCGAACCAAAGTTATAAACTTTCATTTTGAATTGATGTCGTTTTAAGAATCCTGCAAAACGTGAATTCTTTTGTATCTCTTCTAAATATTGGCGCGTAAGAAGCTTTAAGTATTCATTATCAATAGATGCTTTACAAATGGAATCCATCAAGTCATTTTTATCTAACCATTCTATAATACGAGGTTGATTTAGTTGTAAGACAGTAGCAAGTATATTAATCCCCGAAAGCGTATTGATATGATTAAGCCTTTGCTTACAGATAAGACGCATATTGCTCTTGGCCTTAGATGTTTTTACCGTATCAATCCATGAACAACGTGTAATCTCTTCACCTTCTGTATCAATGTTAACAAGGTCTCCATTTTTAAGCTCAGTCAGTAAGGTAGCCTTAGACTTATTTATCATACATCCAGTAGCACTGTTTCCTACTTGAGAATGAACAGCAAAGGCAAAGTCTAAAGCAACTGCCCCACGAGGAAGAGTAAAAGGATCTCCATTAGGTGAAAAGATTAAAATATCTTCACTATACAGATCATTTTTTACCAGTTCATAAAACTCTTCAATATTCTCACCTTGGACTTGAAGATTTTGCATCCAGTCAAGATTAATATTACTAACATTAGATTCAGAACCCTTATACTTCCAATGCGCTGCGACACCAAGTTCCGCTGTTTTATGCATTTCAAAGGTACGGATTTGAACTTCAAAGATAGAAGTGTTATCAAAAACAGTAGTGTGCAAGGTTTGATATCCATTATCTTTTGCAATAGCAAGATAATCTTTAAAACGAGAAGATAAGGGCTTGAAGTTTAGATGCATAAGGCCTAAAACCTTATAACAGGAAATAGGGTCTTTCACTAAAATACGAATCGCTAGAAGGTCAAGAACTTCATCAATACTTATCCCTTTTCTTTGCATCTTCAAATAAATAGAATACGCATGCTTCACTCTGGACTTTATTTCAAAATCATCTTCACTAAAACCATTTTGAATCATCGTCTGTGTCACGCTAGATATAAATTCATTTATACTTTCATAAATTTCATGAAAGTTATCTTCTAGGTAGCTATTAATGCGCTTTGCATCATCAGGAAAAATATATTTAAAACTTAGGTCTTCAAGAGCATTTTTGAGTGCAGATATTCCTAAACGATGGGCAATGGGAGAATATACAACCATTGTTTCTTCTGAAATACGTTCTTGCTTAGAAATAGGAAGCGCGTCAAGAGTGAGCATATTATGAAGTCTATCACAAAGCTTAACCACTAAAACACGTACATCTTGTATAGAGGCTAATAACATTTTACGAAAAGACAAGGCGGAAACAATAAGTTTTTCATCTGAATCAGAAGGAATAAGCTCAGAATCACGCATCTTATCAATCTTAGTTAAACCCTCAACCAAGTGTGCCACATCTGCGCCAAATTCTTTCTCAATATCCTCAATACGAAAACTTGTATCTTCCACAACGTCATGTAAGAGAGCCGCAATAACCATAGCCTCATCTGAGCTTAGTTTAGCAACAATACTAGATACTAAAATAGGATGAATAATATAAGGTTCACCACTTTTTCGGGTTTGTCCAAGATGGGCTTCTTCTGAAAAAATCAGGGCTTTTTTTACGAGGGGGGAAGGTTTAACTACATCCTCAAAAAAAGCCTTTGCTTCTTCTAAGTCATGTATCTGTTCAAGAGCATCAATCATTTGTTTCATATTGAGACCCCCTTATTTATCTTATTTTATTCAAAATAATAGTGAGGTTTAATCATTATTATTTTGAGATATCTTTTTAGTTTACTCTTCTATCGCTCTAAAACCTTTAATAGTAATAACGCCTTCAGCGATTTCCATTAAAGCAAGGTCAGCTGGCTTATAAGCTTTTGGATCTACATTTAACTTACTTGTATCACCATTTTGAAGTTGGTCTGAACGCTTTGCAACTGCTATTGCTAATTGGTAACGATCTACACCTGTAACTTCTAGTGCTTTTGCTGTTAATTCTTCTAATCTCATATTATTTTCCTTAATTTTATTGTATAAAATGAAGGGAATTCCTTCACTTGTTTGAACACGGTATCAGAAGTAATTCTTCTACCTACGCTAACGCTTTATTTTATTTAACAATTGAACAGTTTGTCATGTTTCCATTAACAATATCTAAAAGATTTCCAGCTTTGAACATATCACATACAATGATAGGTAAAGAGTTATCCTTTGCTAAGGCGATAGAGGTATCATCCATCACTTTAATCTCATCTTGTAGAGCTTGGTCATATGAAAGTGTGTCATATTTCACTGCATCAGAGAACTTATTTGGGTCTCTATCATATACGCCATCTACCTTTGTCGCTTTGATAATACATTCTGCGCCAATTTCAACCGCGCGGAGTGTCGCTGCCGTATCTGTTGTGAAAAATGGGTTACCCGTTCCAGCTGCAAAAATAACAACACGGTTTTTTTCAAGATGACGAACTGCCCTACGCTGAATATACGCTTCTGCAATTTGTTCCATTTTAATAGCCGTTTGAACACGTACTTTCATACCTGCATGCTCACAGGCCTCTTGCATAGCAACTGCATTAATAACGGTTGCTAACATTCCCATATAGTCACCAGCCGTACGACGAATAATTCCATCTTGTGCTGCTGTCACACCACGAATAATATTACCGCCACCGATAACAATACCCACTTCTATGCCTGCATCAACAAGAGATTTTATTTCGTCCGCAATGTACTTTAGAATCTTAGTGTCTATTCCATGTCCGTGTTCACCAGCAAGAGCCTCACCAGAAAACTTTACTAAAACTCTTTTGCTCATTGACAACCTTTTTAGAAAATTTGGGAATTATAGCTATAAATTGCTTTACAAGGGCTTATATTAGCTAGACCTTACAAACCTGTATACTTCGTTCATTGTCTTCACAAAACTTTTCCCATAAAGATTTTTCACTCAATATTATAAATTTTGCACCTAATTCATCAAATGCTTTTTCTTTAACATCAATATTATCTTGTAAAAGGGCGTATTCAATTAGGCTTATATCTGTATATTTAACCTTAAACCCATAGGCCTCGAGTTTCACATAAGGGCTAAGTTTACTTTTTTGTATCACCCCATTACACGCATCCGAATATGCCCGTACTAAACCACCCGTACCTAGCTTCGTTCCACCAAAATACCGCACTATTATCACAGCCGAATTAATAAGTCCATTCCCCGCTAGAACTGCTAGAGTTGGTTTACCAGAAGTCCCTTTAGGTTCTCCATCATCACTACAATGTTCCACAATCTGATCATATTCATTAATGTATCTACTTGCAACCACAAAATGCCTTGCCTTAGGATTATCTTGCTTTAATTTTTTTAAGACCTCAGCATATAAGGGGTAAGGCATAAGGTGGGCAATAAACTTAGACTGTTTAACCTCAAGGGTATGGAAAATATGTTCGTCAATAAACTTCATAATGAAAGTGTAGTCTATCTTTCTTTAATTTCTTGTCTTTATAAAATATTTCAAAAGACCTAAAAATCAGAATAATGATCATATCTTAGACCTGTTATTAAGATAAGATTTTCATTAACCCTATCTTGGCATTGGGCCTAGATGGCATAAATAGCTTTTATGTCCAAAGTTTGAGTTTGCAGCATTATTAAATCTTAGCTTTGCTTTACTCGTTTCAGCTTATCTATATTCTCAATAATATAACAATTTCCTTTCACTATTGAAGCTCAAAACTCAACTCTTTATCTTCTAAAATTCTCACAATAAAATCCCAATTTCTTCTTTCATCTGTATATCTTGTATAAACTTTAGTATTGGGGAATCCTGGCTCTATTCTTGGACCTTCTCAATACGCCAAATTTGTGTATTTTCTCCAGCATATGACAAATAAGAGGCATAAGTACTTAAGGCAAAATCATTTTCATTCATGCTAAAAATTCATATAAGGGGTATACTCACCATCTAAGCCTAGGTAAACACCTATCTTATCTAAATCATTATAGAACTTGAAGCAAGTGAAGATAAGCTAGGAGACAGTAAAACATTATATATATTTCATCTTATTGAGGATGAACAATTTCTCATAATCTATATATTTTACTATAAAGACATTCCTTTATTATCTTTTATTAAGGTCTATTTATATTATTTAAGTGCTTTTAGCTACACTTTCATATGTATAAAAAAGCTCATATTTCACTTTATCATTGGTATCAAGAAAATGGTCGTCATAACCTACCTTGGAGAAATATTGATGATGCTTATAAGATATGGGTTTCAGAAGTTATGCTCCAGCAAACTCAGGTTAAAACTGTTCTTCAACGCTTCTATTTTCCTTTTTTAGAAGCCTTTCCTAGCTTACAAGACTTAGCCCAAGCAAGTGAAGATCAAGTCCTCAAAAAATGGGAGGGATTGGGATATTACACGAGAGCCAGAAATCTACATAAAACAGCTAAACTTTGCCAAGATTCTCTTCCCTTAACAGTAAATGAACTTATTTCCCTACCTGGCATTGGAAAAAGTACGGCCCACGCAGTTGCTTCTTTTGCTTATAAAACCCCTGTACCTATTATGGACGCTAATGTTAAACGTATACTCTTTAGGGTCTTTGCTAAACATAAGGCCAATGAAAAAGAGTTATGGGAAATGGCCTACAAGTTTTTTGATGAGGATAGACCTTATGACTTTAATCAAGCCATGATGGATTTGGGTTCAAGTGTATGTACTTCAAAAAGTCCGCTTTGCATGCAATGCCCTTTTCAAATCCAATGTGAGGGGAAAGAAACGCCTTTGCTATATCCCACAAAAAAAGTAAAGAAGACCATTTCAATAAGACAAAAACATATTATTATCCATACCCATAAAAACAAGATTGCCTTAAAACAAAGAGATACACGGTTTTTAAATGGTATGTGGGGCTTTAGTGAATACCCCCATAATGAAGATATCAACTTTACTTCTATCTTAGGAGATATTTCACATACCTATTCTCATTTTAAACTTCAAGCAAAGGTATATCTTCATAATTATTATATTAAAGACCATGAATGGTTCACTTTAAAACAAATAAAATCTCTTGCCTTATCAACTGCTGATCATATGGCCTTAGAACTTTACTTAAAAAACTAATTATATATGTCCAAAAAACATATCTATCCCAAAAGATATATTATAATTGGGCCTATAATCATACCTTTTATGATAATTTACCCCCGGACCAAGCTCATAAAAAAGCCATTCTTTCCAAATATTTTCTCTCCAACGCAGTAAAAAAAGATAATTAAAAACCCTATTTTCTTGTTCTTCCAGCAAGGGATTATTTGTAATAATATTTAGATATCGGGTACTTCCATTAGCCCCAAAATTTAAACTTAAACCTGATTCTTTTCGAGGCTTATAAAACCATTGAATAAAGCCATCATAATGCATTCCTAAGTCCCTACTATTTGTTCCCCTATCTATTACAAAGCGTAAGCGGGTATTCTCACTAGTAGAAGTATCTAAAAAGAATTCTGTTATTTCTGAGGCTTCATCTTTTAGTGAGTATTGAAAGGTTTGCACGGGCTTAAAATTCCATCTACCAAAATCTTTTTCAAAACTATATCGAGCCCTAACAAAGGGATCAATCCCTCTAAAGCCAACCGAATATCGAGGAGTAATACCAAGAATCTTATTAGTTTCTTGTTCTAAGCCAATGGAAGGACTATTAGTGTGATCTGTTTTAGCAATATTTTTTGCACTATCATCATTAAAATCTTCTATAAATAATTTCAAGTGTTTTCGACTCCGTGTAAGGTGGACTCTTGCCTTTATATTAAACATAAATTCATCCGGTCCTAAAGAATTATAAGCTTGTAAAAAGCTCCCCCGAACGTATGATTCGTCCCTATCTACAAGTAGTTTACGTGTTAAAAAGAAGTTGTCCATATCACTTTCTTCAGAACCTTTAAAAATCATCTTTTCATCATACTCTTTATCTATTTTTCTTGGAGTCAGAATATTTTGTTTATCTACATTATTATAGGATACAACTTGTCTAAGAACACGAGAAGTATTTTGTTCTGTATCATTACCCTTTGTATTCATAATCATAGGTTCATACCAATAAAGGTTAAGATTTCTTTGATAACTTACATTTATATCTATAAAAATGTTATTCATATCAAGAATTTGAGTATTGTTTGCATCTCCAAAAAAGTTATAAAAGCCTAAGACCATATCATCAATACTTACCCCCCATGACTTAACATGCCTACTAAGGTCAGCATGATTTTTATCAATAAAAGAAGATGATCCATTTGAATCATTATTGTCCATTGCATATAAAACAAAAGAGCAAAGTAAAAGAGAAAATAAGAACTTCATATATATAAAGTAACTTTTATTAATATAGAATAAGCTTAAAAAAGGTTTTTTATCTTCCCATTTAAAAAATATTTTTGCACCCTAGCTTATAAAAGAAATGCATCAGATTTAAAGTGATATACTACCTTATGGCAAAAATAAAATTTTTCATCAAACTAAAACATTATATTTATACTGGCTTACGTGAGGTTCTTGTTTATCATCATAGTTCTTTAGAATTTAGAGCTAAAATTTTTGCCCTAATTATTGCAGCAAATGAGAATCCTCAGGATTGTGAGTATACCCTTGTTCATGAAGCTGGTATGCAGATATATAAGGATGAAGAACGCGTAAATATGTTAATACTAACAACAAAAGAATATGTTAATAAAGTACATCAAAATAATGGGCTTAATCTTGATAGCTTAATTGAAGATATTCAAAAACAACTCAGACAGCTTCCCCGTTATGCGTCTAAAATTGATATTGAAGGCCTAAGACCCATAGTTGAGTGTACTATAGATGAGGACACCGCTTCTTATCAGTTAAGAATGCTTGAATTTTTATATAAACTAAAAAAAGATTATACAAAAGAGGTTTCATGAAGTATTTTTACTTAATATGTGTATTAGTGTTTTGTTTAAGTGGTTGCGCTGAAGAAGCCCAACCTTATGAAGAAAGTAATCTTACAAATCCTAACTCAAACGAGACAGGATATATTCAAACCCATTAGTCGTATATAAAGGATTACCCCTTATATACTTCTAAATCATATCCCTCTTCCATAAGTTTCATTACGCCACCATCAAGATTTTTAACATTATAACCTTGTTGTTCCATAAATCCAGCAATCTGAGCTGTACGACTTCCAGTACGACAAATCAACCCTATTTCAATATCTTTTCCGCCAAGAGCGTCCATTGCCTTTAAAAATCCCTCAGCATCATAATTTCCCATTTGATCAAAAAATGTTAACATTGTTGCACCAGGTACCACGCCTGTTTGATTCCATTCCATTTCTGTACGGATATCAACAATTTTCATATCTGAATTTTCTAACATTTCTTTATCTGGATAAACATTCATAATATACCTTTATTTTAATAATAGTATGAAATTATACCAAAATAAGATAAAACTCAAATATATAGAAATTAACTTAAGGAAAGTATTAAACTAAAATGTATTCTATCTCCAATGTTTTCTGCTGTAATATGTCCTGTAAATGTTCTTTAACAATCATCTTAAAGATTTTTAAGTACAAACATATTCCATGAAATTTTTCTGTTGCTATGATATATGGGTTAAAAGATAAGCCTTTTAATTTTCACCAAAAGAATCTTGAGTATTTTTAGAAAAATTAAAACTACTTGTTCTTGTCTTTGAAAATAGATATATATTTAAACACTAAGAAAAAACTGTAATATAAATACAATGACTCAGAATATCTTTCCCAAATCGTTTTATAAAGAGAAACCTTCATCAGAGATATTTCTAAAACTAGCTGATACCTCTAATAGTAATATCCTAGAAGTATATTTTTATCCAATAAACTAACATTTATTTTTAAAGTGAAAAACGTTCCGGATCAAAAAAACTTTCATCTGAGATATTTCCAAATGCTGCATTGATAGAAACAAATATACTTGGATATTTTTCTTCCATACCTTTTAACATTTCTTTCATAGTCGCTCTGGCATGTGGCATTTTAACGTCAAAACGCATTGCTGGGCAGGCTTCATCACCTATAGCTTCAAGCTTATTATCTTTAACAAAGGCAAGAAGTTGGCGCTCACGCATTTGAATAAGAGGACGGATAACGACAAGACCATTTTCTGCCTTATAAATAGGTGAAAGTGCGCGCATTTGACCATTATAAATCATGTTCATAAAATAACTCTCTACTGCGTCATCTAAGTGATGTCCAAGGGCAAGCTTATTACATCCAAGTTCTTCTGCAACTGAGTATAAAGACCCACGTCGCATTCTTGAGAAAAAAGAACAAAATGAAGAGTTTTTTCTAATCTTTTCTTGAGCCGTTTCATAAATCTTTGTATCTTTTACAATAAATTTTATTCCATATTCTTCACAATGTTTTGCTAGATAATCAAAATTTTCACCCATTCCATAAGAAACCGTCACTGCTATAAATTCAAAAGAAAAGGGTGCACGTCTTTGCTGTTCTTTCATCGCGTGGATCATGGTTAAAGAATCTTTTCCACCTGAAAGTCCCACAAGGATTTTATCGCCCTCTTCTATAAGATTAAAATTGGCATTGGTCTTACCCAATTGCGACATAATCTTCTTAGAAGGGCAAAGTGTTTTAAACTTACTCAATGTTCTCAACCATCTTGATAATAAAGTTTGCCGACTCAATCGCTGAACTTTCTAAAAACTCATCAAAAGAAAAACTCGCATCCATATCTGCCGCGTCTGATATGGCTCTAAGGATAAAGAAGGGAACATTCATAGCGTCACACACACAGGCAACAGAAGCACCTTCCATTTCAAGTGCATCAGCCTTAAATGTTTCACCAATCCACTTGTTCTTATCTGCGTCTGCTATAAACTGATCTCCAGTTGCAATGGTACCTTCCATAAGTTCTAAGCCCATCTCTTTAGCAACAGTCATAGCCTTTGCAACAAGACCCTTATCTACTTCAACAAAGACCTTGCCTTCAGGAACAAAACCATGAGGATGACCAAAGGCAGTGATATCTAAATCATGTTGAACAAGCTTAGTCGCAGCAATTAAATTTCCGATTTTAAGCTTAGGATTAATAGCACCTGCAACTCCTGAAAAAAGAAGAAGCTCTGCTCCAAATTTTTGTAACATAGTTGTTGCTGTTAAAGTAGAAAAAACTTTCCCAATCTTTGAATACGCAATGACTAAGTTATGCCCTGCGTAAGTTGCTTCATAATACTTATTACCTGCAAATTCAGTAAGCTTATACTCACCAACACGCTCTAGTAATGGTGCTATCTCTTCTGGCATTGCGCCCATAATCGCTATATTCATAGTGTATCCCTTTAATGTGATTTACCTTCATAAAAACATGCATTAGGCATATTTTAATCAAGATATCCTTTTGTAACTAAACGTCTGATTTTATAATTTGTTTTTGAGCAAAATGCAATTGCTTATTTAAAGTAAAAACCTGTGTTTCTACTTCAAAGGCTTTAAGTTCAGCTTCTACTTCACCTGAAGGTCTTATTACCATAGATGAGCCCCAAAAACCTATCCCATCTTCAAAACCAACTCTATTTACGAAGATAACATAAGCACCACAAAGAAGAGCTGTTGTTTTAAGAATAGATGTCCATTGGTCTTTGATTAAAAGGCCCTCATCTTGAAAATCCCTTGCAGGTGAGTTAGCAATCACATAAATAATTTCTGGTTTTTGTGAGCTAAGTTCTGCGATACTTTCAGCTCTCCATAAATCTTCACATACTACAAGAGCCGTGTTTCCATAAAGCGTTTCAAAAAGCTCGATTTTTTCACCCTTGAAATAATATCTTGCTTCTTCAAACATCCCATAATTTGGTAAATGTACCTTATGGTGAATATGTTTAACTTCACCCTTAGAAAAATAAACTCCCGCGTTAAAAATACGATGACCTTGTTTAAGCGCACAACCAAGAACAATGTCTATACTGTGACTCGCTTGAACAAAGCAATCAAGTTCATCAAGACTAAAAGCATCTTCATATACCTTATCTTGGAGCATATATCCATTTAAAGATAGCTCAGGAAAAACAATAACATCTGCCTCACAAGATTTAATCTCTTGTAAGTGCATACCAACATTATTTCTGTTAAGTTTTGGAGAAACCTGAGCTAGAGCTACTTTCATGACTACGCGTTTAACTCAGCAAGTACAGATTCTAAAGAATCCATATCAAAAATATTATAAGTTTTCATCTCTTTATTAATACGCTTATTCATACCAGCAAGGACCTTGCCATTACCAAACTCAATAGCAATATCAACATCCCCAGCAATAGCCTGAATACTTTGCTTATATCTAACAGGCTTAGTCAATTGATCTGTTAAAAGATCAAGAGCCTCTGCCTTTGTAGAATATTTACCTGTACTAACATTAGAAACTATTGGCGCAATAAATGTATCTGTTAAAACCGCGTCCATCTTTTCTCTTAAAGGTGCCACAGCAGGTTCTAAAATCGGACAATGTGAAGCAACTGACATATTTAAAAGCATTGCGCGTTTTGCACCAGCTTCTTTAAATACAGCTTCCATAGATGCTAAGTCTGACTTCATACCAGCAACTACAAGTTGACCATCTTGATTATAATTAGCTGGCCATACTTTTTTACCATCTTTTTGCGCAGCTTCACAAATCTCTTCTACTTGCTCATCTTTAAGACCAAGAATAACCATCATAGAAGCGTCAATCTCATCACAAGCACCTTGCATAAGCTTACCACGAGCATTTACAAGTTTAACCGCTTCAATAGGATCAAGAGCGCCCGCAGCAGATACTGCTGAAAACTCGCCCAAAGAATGACCTAAAAGAAGCGTCGGCTTAATATCTGACTTTGAAGTAAAAATAGCATGCGCCATTAATGATACTAAAAGAATAGCAGGCTGAGTATTTTCAGTCTTATTAATGTCTTCATTTTCTTCAAAAAGAAGTTTCTCAAAATTTATACCTAAGGCAGTTGAAGCCTTATCCATCATATCTTTAGCTATTGCAGAACCTTCTACAAATGTCTTACCCATACCTATTGTTTGACTTCCCTGTCCTGGGAAAATAAATGCTACTTTACTCATCTTTTAAATATTCCTTGTTTTCAGCTATTTTTTTTCGTAAGGTGTTTCTATTTAGTCCCAACTTATCAGCAAGTTGCAACTGTGTTTTAAACTTTTCAAGACCTGCCTTTATTAAAGGGGCTTCAAAAAGATATAAAAAGTTTCTGTAATCATTATTTCCACCCAA
>DTVI01000032.1 GCA_012963655.1 Sulfurimonas sp. | reverse complement strand
TGCCTGGGAGTTGACGCAGACCTTAAGAAGCTTTGATAAGACAGACCCTATTAAATATGACTTTGCCTTATATAGACTAGGGCAAGAAAAAGAAGAAATATAAACCTTTTTTCTTTAGAACCTTTACCCAGCTGAATTTTTATTAGTATCAGGGTGTAAAATTTGGCTGATGGCTATCATGTCATTAATCATAGAAATATCATATATATTAGGGTCTTCAATTCCCTTCACAAAAAGTGATATATGCCACTTTTTAAGTACATAAATAAAGCTTTTTAAGAATGTATATATATTGTGAGCATTATCAATAAAAGATTGGGTTTCACTTTTTAAATTTTGTGCTAATTTATTTATCTCAATAGAAAGATTTATAAATATTGGGTAATGATTTAATATATTTGAGTATAAGTCTAAGGTATTTGAAAATTGAAGTATAGCCTCATGGGTAATATTGTCTTGTAGGTTAAATAATATGTAAATTGTTTCAATGTCTTTTTCTAAGATTTGGAGTTTTTTAAGGTCCTCATTGAGTAGATACTCAGCATAAGTATATAAATCTTGTCCCCCTTTAACAAGTACGCGTTTTACTTGAGGAGGGTTATCACTTATAGTGTTAATTGCATCCTTGGATGACTTTTTAGGATCTTTATGGATAAGATCGTTGTTGGTGTTAAGCTGTATGCCTTTATTATCAAGAATCTTGATTAAGGATTGAAGTTCTTCATTTTTTTTTCCAAGTTCGATATTAGATAGTTCAATTTCTTTTTTGTACTTTTTAATGAGTTTTGCATTTTGGATATGTGTGCATACCTCTGTGAGTATATGTAATAGGTTATACATATTTAAGGGTTTTAAGATGAACTTGTCAATGCCAATATCAATAAGTTCTAAGAGATAAGAAGACTCATCATGCGCAGAAGTGATGATGATAGACTGAGTTGGATAAAGGGCTTTAACCTTCTTACTTAGAGTGACCCCATCCATAATGGGCATATTAATATCAGTAATAATTAAATCATATTTATTTTTTTGGAGGAATTCAAGTGCTACTTTTCCATTTTCAGCACTTTGTGTTGTATGAAAAAGATGTGAAAAAAAATTTAAGAGTCTCACGACGAAGATCAGAATCATCTTCTATATATAATAAGCTAAGTTCTGATGTGATTTCTTTTAATATTTTAACATCCATAAAGGGTTCCTAGGGGTAGGTATTTATTAAACCTTATTAAAGTATAAAATAACATTTCTTAATATATCTAAATATAAATAAATTAAATTTATTATGTAATCTCTATTCATGTATTTTGTTGCAAATATAAAACATATATATATTATAATATGTATCTATAATGTTTCATTCATTAGATATTTTGGCTTAATTTGCGATAATTATCTAGTATAAGCTTGGTTTACACCTTAATTTGGCTAATATTTTAACCATAAAGCAAGGATGAACCTTGTGTTTATATGTAAAAAAGGATTTCAATGAAAAATATTATTTCATTTTTTAGTTTATTATTTATACTTTTTTCTCCACTCTCAGCTCAAAACTCATTTTTCACACTTGATGAAGCCTTTGTTATAAAGGCAGTTACAGTTGATAATAAGGCTATCATAAATTTTTCTTTGGCAAAAGATATATATGTTTATTCAGATCAAGTATCTGTTAAGATAAAGGAAAATAAAAACGTTACATCCGGTCCATTTAGTTTACCGCTAGGGCATGATCATGATGGAGAAATAGTTTATTTTAATGCTCAAAACTTAGAAATTCCTCTTCTTAAACGTGTAGAGGGTTCAGGTATTGTTGATTATACGCTTATTGTTAATTATCAAGGATGCTCTGACAAAGGCTTATGTTATGAGCCTAGTGTTAAGAACTTTGATTTGAGTGTAGATATGTCAAAGTTGTCTATGACTGGTTCTAAGGTAGATAACTCAATTGTAGAACCTCAAGAAGACATTTTAAATGACGATCCTATCTCAAGCTTATTATCAGGTGGAAATATTGGTTATATTATCATTGGTTTCTTTGGCTTTGGACTTCTTTTATCCCTAACCCCTTGTGTTTTTCCTATGATACCTATATTATCTAGTGTTATTGTTTCTCATGGATCAGAAATTACAACGAAAAAAGCCTTTGTCTTATCTATGATATACGTTCAAGCTATGGCCTTGTCATATACTATAGCAGGTGTTGTTGCTGGTTTATCGGGAGCAGGGGTTCAAGCAGCCTTTCAAACCCCTTGGGTAATTGGCTTATTCTCAGGTGTATTTGTCGTCTTAGCCCTGTCTATGTTTGGTCTATTTGAGATTCAAATGCCTCAGGCCCTACAATCATACTTAAACAAAAAGTCAGATGGAAGTGGTAAAGGTTATGTGTCTATTGCGATTATGGGGTTCTTATCAGCCTTAATAGTTGGTCCTTGTGTGGCCGCTCCCTTAGCCTCTGCTCTTGTATTTATCTCACAAACAGGTGACGCAGTTCTTGGTGGTATGGCCTTATATGCTCTTTCTATGGGTATGGGCTTTCCTCTTTTACTTGTTGGAACAGGTGCAGGTAAGTTTATGCCTCGTCCTGGTGGATGGATGGACGCAGTGAAGTCCATCTTTGGTGTGATGATGTTAGGTGTGGCTATTTGGATGTTAGCTCGTATTTTAGATGAGAGTCTTGTTATGTTCTTATGGGCTGGACTTCTTGTCTTTATTGCTGCAAGTATAGGTGCCTTTGATTCGAGAAAAGAAGATGCCTTATGTGGACCATGTTATGCAGGGAAAAAAGCCTTAGGGCTGATGGTGTTTTTAATAGCTGTTTCTTTGTTTATAGGTTCTATTACAGGAGCCAAAGATCTTTTAAATCCTTTAGAAAAATTGACATCAACAACTGCACTTATACCAAATGGTGTAAGCAGTGAAGTAAAAGAAAACACCTTTACTAAGATTCATTCTATAGACGAACTTGATAAAATAATGTCTGAGTCTAAGGGAAAGAAAATTATGGTTGACTTTGCAGCTGACTGGTGTACTGCTTGTAAAGAATTAGAACACTTTACCTTTTCTGACCCTAGAGTTAAAGTTGCATGGAAAGATTATGTTCTTGTTCAAGCAGATGTAACTAAAAATACTGACCAAGAAAAAGATCTTAGTAAAAAGTTTGGTCTTTTTGGTCCACCAGCCCTTGTCTTTTTTAATGAAAATGGAAAAGAGATTAAGAAAAAAAGAGTTATAGGGTTTATTCCTGCTGATGAGTTACTTGAAAAACTATAAGGATTTTATCTAATGCAAAAGCTTATTTTTTCATTTTTGTTTTTATGTTTTAATCTTTTTTCTCAATTAGATTGGATAGACTCTATAGATGAGGCTAAAGAACTTGCTGAAAAACAAGATAAATATATTATGCTAATGCTTTCACAAGTACATTGTGATGGATGTTGGTATATGCAAAATATAGTTTTTGAAGATGAAGAAATTTTAAAAATGCTAGAAACTAACTTTATTCCTGTATATTTAGAAGTAGATGAAGATGAGATTCCTTCTTCTTTTTCTTATTTAGGTACACCCACCTTTCATTTTTTAGGTCCAAATGAGGATAAGCTTGGTTTTAGTATTAATGGTGTAAAAAATGTAAAAGAATTTAAAATAATTTTAGAAAAAGTATTGAAAAAAGATTAACTTCCTCCATCTCCCCAAGACTCAAACTCTATGTCATATCTAGGTGCATTTAAATCTTCTTTGTAAAGGGATAGAAAATGCGTAAGATAACTTATTTCATCATCATTAAGATTCTCAGCAAAAGGAATCATTAACTGAGCTGTTTGATTCATAACGCCTTTTTTTCCTCTGTAAAACTTCATTTTTTTAACAAGGTACCATTTAGGTTTGTTCATGATGACAGGATACTCGTGCATCCCTTCACCATGTATACCATGGCAACCATTACAGCCTTTTTGAGAGTATAAAATTTCGCCTTCTTTGTAGATATCTATTTCAGCATAAAGGCTGATGAATCCAAGTGAAAGTAAAAATAATAATTTAGTCAGCATATACGAGAACTCCTAAGAACTTTTTTGTTAGAATTATATCAATAATACTTCAAAATAAAGTGAAGTAATAAAAAGGGAAGCTTAATGATTATTAAAAATGCTATTTTATGTGATGCCAATGGTGAACGTCAAAAGGACGTAGAAATAAAAAATGGCCTTATTGTAAATATAGCAGATAATCTTGAGGGAGGAGAAATTTTTGATGCTAAGGGTGCTTACTTACTTCCGGGTTTAATTGACTTAAATGTTTGTCTTCCTGATGGACAGCTAAATGCAGCTAAATTACAAAAGCTTTCTTCTTCTGCCGTAAAAGGTGGGGTAAGTACCCTTGTGCTTAATCCCCATTCTGAACCCGCTATTAATAATGAGATTGTTTTAGAATTTGTTCTTGATAGAAAATTTAAAGGTTCTAAGATTGAGTCGTGTATATGTGCGACAAAGCAAGAAGAATCACTGCCTTCAAATCAGGCTGCCTTACAAGAAGACACAGCCTTAAGTAATATTGCCATACTCTTAAAACAAGGTGCAGTGGCACCTTTTTTAGATTCATCTGTGGATAGTAATCTTATACGCCGTATTTTCGAGTATATGAAGATGTATGAGGGTGTAGTTTTTTGTTCACCAAAGGATAAAGAACTTAATGGAAATGGTGTGATGTTTGAAGGAAAGGTTTCTGCTTCTTTAGGACTTCCTGGAATCTCAGTTTTAGGTGAGATTATTCATGTAAGTAAGATGATAGAAACCGCACGTTATTTTGATGTAGCTGTTTTATTTAAGGGGATATTTGCA
Organism: Sulfurimonas sp.; assembly: GCA_012963655.1. GTDB lineage: Bacteria > Campylobacterota > Campylobacteria > Campylobacterales > Sulfurimonadaceae. Next base: position 6,974 of record DTVI01000032.1, on the reverse strand, counting down.
AGTCGTTCTTTAGAAATGATAAGGCAGGCTAAGGAAGAAGGTGTAAAGGTCTTTTGTGAAATTTCTATTCATCATTTAATCTTAGATGATACTGCCTGTGATGGTTTTAATACATATGCAAAAATCTTTCCACCTTTAGCAGATGACAAAGGAAAAGAAGCCTTGAAAGAGTCTTTAAAAAATGGGGATATTGATATATTAACCTCTTTACATTCTCCACACTCTAAGGTAAACAAAGAAGTGGCTTTTTATGATGCTACGTATGGGACAGAGGCTATAGAAGAGATTCTTCCCTTATATTACACTCATCTTGTTGCAAAAGGATTAATAAGTCTTAGTGAGTTAAGTAAGATGGTTTCTTTATTACCTTCGCAAATGATTCAAAAGAATGCAGGCTTGATTGAAGAAGGTTACCTTGCAGACTTTGTCATTTTTGACACCTTGCAAAGTTCTGAGGTGAATAACCCTCAAAGTTTATATTACAAGCAAAGTCTTCAGGGTAAGATTGTTTGTATGTTTATAGAAGGGGTAGAGACGTCTTTATATTAGGCCTCTAAGCTAAATATTAGGGTCTTATAATATCATAATCTTGTGGTACCTTAGGTCTAAAGAGATTATCTTCAATAAAACGGTTTTGTCTTTGTTTAGAAAAAATAATAAGTATTTTGTTTTCTAATTCATCTTCATATGAAAGAGAGATAATAACGCCATTTTCTTGCTTAAGAATAAAATCGATTTTATGGTAAGTTGCTAGATAATGGGTGTCATCCACAGCCTTAGCTGAACTTAGAATTTTGAAAAAATTCATGCCTCCACGTATCTCAGTTATAGTAGCTTGCTCTAACATAGGTTGGACTAATACAGCTCTTGTATCATTTAAATAGAGCTTTTTTGCTGCTCTTTGAGGGTAGGTATAATCCCATAAAACAAAACTGGGTCGCTTTGTATACATTTTACCCTTATACGTTAAAACCTTTCCCGTCTCATCGGTAATAGTTTGCACAAAGTCTGCCTCAAAACTTTGAAGGTTCTCTCCAAAAGAAAAAGCTGAGCTGATTAAAAAGCTTAAAATTAATAGATATTTCATAATGTATGTCCTCATCCGTATATAAATGAAAGTGTAGCGTTTCTAGGCTTAATTAGGATGAGCCATATAAAGTGTGTAATATATGTTCTGTATTAATGATATTAATTTTACTAAAAGCCGTTTTATAGATTTAAGATGATAAGATAAAAAAAATTTAAACTATAATAAAGTAGGTAGAGATGATTCAGCAAGTGCTAGGTAAAATGTTTGGAACAAAAAACGATAGAGAACTTAAAAAATATACCAAACGTGTTAAAAAGATAAATGCACTTGAACCTCATTATGTTGCCCTGAATGATGAAGAACTAAAAGATGCTTTTAATGATTTAAAAGTGTCTGTATTAAGTGAAGAAAAAAGCCTTGATGATGTTTTAGTTGAGTCTTTTGCTATTACAAGAGAAGCAGGAAAACGTGTTTTAAATATGCGACATTTTGATGTTCAGCTTATCGGGGGAATGGTACTTCATGAAGGCCGTATTGCTGAAATGAAAACAGGTGAGGGTAAGACCTTAGTTGCTACCTTGGCTGTTATACTAAATGCGATGAATGGCAAGGGCGTACATGTTGTGACCGTAAATGATTACCTTGCCTCACGTGATGCGGATGAAATGAGTGAATTATATAGTTTCTTAGGTTATACCACAGGTACTATTTTTGAAACAGAATATGATCCTAGTGTTAAGCGTGAACAATATAGCTCAGACATCACCTATGGAACCAATAATGAATTTGGTTTTGACTACTTACGTGACAATATGTCGTACTCAAGAGAACAAATGGTTCAACGTTCACATCCCTTTGTTATCGTAGATGAAGTGGATTCTATTTTAATTGATGAGGCAAGAACACCTCTTATTATCTCAGGTCCAACAAATCGTAAGATGGAAGATTATGGAAAATCTGATTCAGCAGCTAAGGCCTTAGTAAAAGATGAACACTTTACTGTAGATGAAAAAGATAGAGTCATCTTAATCACAGACGAAGGGATAGCTAAGGCTGAAGAGCTGTACGAGGTTGATAACCTTTATAGTCCACAAAATGCTGAGCTTTCACATTACTTAGATAATGCCTTGAAATCAAACTATCTTTTTGAAAAAGATGTTGATTATGTTGTTCGTGATGGAGAAGTCGTTATTGTTGATGAATTCACAGGTCGTTTATCTGAGGGTCGCCGTTATTCAGAAGGACTTCACCAAGCCTTAGAATCAAAAGAAAAGGTTGAGATTAAAGAAGAGTCTCAAACCCTAGCAGATATTACCTTCCAAAACTACTTTAGAATGTATAATAAGTTAGCAGGAATGACAGGAACAGCGCAAACAGAGGCAACAGAGTTTTCTCAGATTTATACACTTGATGTTGTTTCCATACCTACAAATCTTCCTATTAATAGAGAAGACTTAAATGACCTTATTTATAAGACTGAAGAAGAAAAATTTGAAGCGGTTATGAAGACAGTTCAAGAACTAGCTAAAACAGGTCAACCTATACTTATTGGAACCGCTTCTATTGAAAAGTCAGAGGCTCTACATAGCTTTTTGTCTAAGGCTAAGATTCCTCATACGGTACTAAATGCAAAGCAACATGAATCTGAGGGTGAGATTATTAAGAATGCTGGTCAAAAAGGTGCAGTAACTATTGCAACTAATATGGCTGGTCGTGGGGTTGATATTAAGGTTAATGATGAAGTTAAGGCTCTTGGTGGCTTATATATCATTGGTACAGAACGTCATGAAAATCGTCGTATCGATAATCAGCTTCGTGGAAGATCTGGTAGACAGGGTGATCCGGGTAAGACTCAGTTTTATTTGTCTCTTGAAGATAATCTTCTTCGTATTTTCGGATCAGACCGTATTAAGTCTATTATGGAAAGACTTGGTGTTGAAGATGGGGAATATATAGAGTCTAAGATGGTTACAAGAGCTGTTGAAAAAGCGCAGAAAAAAGTGGAAACGATGCACTTTGAAGGGCGTAAGCAAATTGTTGAATATGATGATGTTGCAAATGAGCAAAGAAAGATTGTATATAAGTTTAGAAATAACATCTTAGACAATGATTATGACATTGACGCGAAGGTAGATGAAATTCGTGAGGCATATATAGAAAATATACTAAGTAATTGTGATATTTATTCTTCTCAAAGTGAAGAAGACTTTAATTTAGAAAAACTTGAAGCCTTACTAAAAGAAGAAATAAATCTAGAAGTGAACTCTGAGATACTTAATGGTAAGGATTATGATGCCTTAGGTGAAAGTGTATTAGCTGAGGTTAAAGGTGCATATGACGCAAAAATGTCTGTACTTGATACTGAAATCAGGTCTGCTATTGAAAGAGAAATCTTCTTAAAAACATTAGATCAAACATGGAGAGATCATTTATACCAAATGGATACAATGAAAACAGGCATCCGTTTACGTGCTTATAACCAAAAAGACCCTCTTGTTGAATTTAAAAAAGAGTCATTTAACTTATTTTCTGAATTACGTGAGACTATTAAGTTTGAAACAATTAAGATGCTTCAAATTATTCAGTTTAAATCTGCTGAAGATGAGGCAGAAGCCTTAGCTGAGCAAAGAGAGATTCAACAACGTCAAGATGAGATGAATAGACAATTAAATCATTTTAATGAAGATAAGGTAATTGGAAAGAAAATTGCTAGAAATGAGCCTTGTCCTTGTGGCTCAGGAAAAAAGTATAAATCTTGTTGTGGGACAAGTGGTCCTAAAAAAGGTGCACTAGCGACAGGTCAAGCGTGAATAAGCCCCTTGTAAAATATATGGTCAAACGATATCTTCGTTTTGATCAAGATCAACCCTTTATTTTTCTTTCTGCTCTTTTAGCCTTTCTTGGCATCTTACTTGGTGTTATGGTTTTAATTATTGCTATGTCTTTAATGAATGGTTTTGATGCAGAGTTTAGAAAAAAACTTACAGTAATGAATTATCCTCTAACCATCATGCCGAAATTTTATGGCTCTGTTGATAAAGATGTATATACGGATCTTAAAAAGGAGTTCCCTGATTTAGCCTTTTCTCCTTATGTAGCATCCCCTGTGATTGTTAGACGAGGTTCTACTATGGAAGGTGGTTACCTTTTTGGGGTGGACTTAAAAGCGGAAGCAAAGGCGAATGATGTTGTTGCTCGCGCCATTAAAGACAAAGAATATAAAAAGTTTGATGTGATTATTGGTAAGAGCTTAAAAGATGAATTATATCTTAATGATGGGGAAAGACTGATGTATATTTTTACTCAGGCTGAACCAGGTGGGCTTACGCTTGCACCAACTATTAAACGTTTTAAGATACAAGGTACCTTTGATTCGGGGCTATCAGCCTATGATAAGGCCTACCATTATACATCCTTAGAGGCAATACAATTAATTTTAAATCTTCCTTCTAGTCATTATGATGGGATTCATGTGTTTTCTAAGACACCTCATGAAGATATAAAACGACTTTCTGCTTATCTTCCAGATTCTGTTAGAGTCAAGGGATGGTGGGAAGATAACCTTTCTTTCTTTTCAGCTCTTGAACTTGAAAAGCATGCACTGTTTATTGTCTTAATGCTTATTATCTTGATAGCTGCAGTGAATATCATCTCGTCTTTATTAATGACAGTGATGAACAGACGTTCTGAAATTGCCTTATTTATCTCCTTAGGTGCTTCTGAGGCCGAGGTAAAGAAGATATTTTTATATCTTGGTGTTATTATCGGTGTGACAGGAATTATTGCAGGTACTATTCTTGGTCTAAGTGGTTTATGGATACTTTCAAGCTTTGATTTAATTACTATACCTGCTGATGTATATGGAACCTCAAGGCTTCCTTTAAAGCTTTCTATCATTGATTTTGCTTCTATTATTATAGGTGCTTTTTGTATCGTTGTACTTTCAGCTTGGTACCCTGCTAAAAAAGCAGCACAAGTTGATGTTCTTAATGTCTTGAGAAATGAATAACTTCCATGTCTCCAGAGTGTGTTATCTTACTTCATGGACTTTTGCGTAAAAGTTCATCTATGAAGAAGATGGAAAAAGCCTTAAAAAGCTCAGGCTACATTGTTATTAATCATAATTACCCTTCTACCAAATCTACTATAAAAACCTTATCTAATGAAGAAATTCCAAAAAGCTTATCTCAGTGTCCTGAAGAGAGTATAATCCATTTTGTTACGCATTCTATGGGTGGTATCTTACTTAGAACCTATCTAAACGAACATGTTATAAATAACCTTGGCAAGGTTGTGATGTTAGGCCCACCAAATCAAGGATCACAAATAGTAGATAAAATAGGAACACTTCCTGGATTTAAGCTAATTAATGGACCGGCTAGCTTGGAATTAGGTACTGAAGGTATTGTTAAAAGTCTTAAGCCAATAAACTTTGATTTAGGGATCATAGCCGGTAGTAAAAGCTTTGACTTTATTGGTTCTATGATGCTTCCTGGTCCTAATGATGGAAGGGTGTCTATACAGAGCACTAAGGTAGAAGGGATGAAAGATCACCTTGTTATGGATGTAACGCATACCTTTATGATGAGAAACTCTAAGGTGATAAAAAAGACTATCCATTTTTTAAAAGTAGGATCTTTTAATTAAGGTTCGTATAATGGAAATTTTTTGTAAGAGGATATACAAATTAGTATAGAGATACAAACAGAGCTTGTAAACCAATTACAAGTGCCTAAAAGTTATATAGTATACATGCTAAATGATGATTATACCTCATGGGATTTTTGCCTTCGTATTATTATAAGTGTATTTCATAAGACTATAGAAGAGGCAGACGCTATTACAAATGATATACATACTAAGGGAAAAGGACTTTGTGGTATTTACCTATATGAGGTAGCTGAAACAAAGGCCAGTATTGTTGAAAAACAAGCACGTAGTGAAGGCTTTCCTATGAGGTGCTCTATTGAAGAGGTATAATATTTATACTGAAGATATTATCTTCAGTTATTTCTAAAGTACTCTAAGTTTCGCAAGAGGTATTCTGATTAGCCTGCATACTTTTTCAAGTATTTAGCTTAAAAGATGTATGATTAAATAAAGGAGATGATATGAGTGCTCATAAAGATCATAGCCATTTAGAAAAGATTCAAGATAGTATTAGAGACAGCAAAATATTGTCTGATGAAGAAAAAAGCTTAAGTATGAAATATATAGAAGAATGCTTACTTGAAGATAGAGCAGAAGGGACCTTTTACAAAGAGCTGGTAGATATTGCCTCTGGTATTAAGCCAATGCTTGCAGAACTTGGGCTTATTAATTGAAAATTATTATCTTTGATAGTGTTTGTCTTTTATGTCAAAGTTCAATTAAATTTATCAAAAAAGCTGATAAAAAAAAGATGTTTACCCTTATTTCTAGAGAAGATAGCTTAGCTAAAGAGATGATAAGTAAATATGGATGTTTTGAAGATAGTATTATTTTTATACAAGAAGATAAGGCCTTTACTTATTCTGAGGCAGTTTTAGAAATTGCAAAAGACTTAGGAGGGATGTATAAGTGTTTTTATATTTTTAAGATTATTCCAAAAAAACTACGTGATAGTATTTATACCCTTATTGCAAGGTATAGATATAAGCTTTTTGGTAAAAATGATGACTGTAAACTTTAAGCACTACTTCTGTATCAAATTATGATTACAATTGCCCAGAAACAGGTTCGCTAATTTTTGTAATACTGATTTTTCCTTGATAACCATCAATTGCAAAGCTATTGTTAGACTCTATCAAATCTAGGTAACTAGGAAGTGCATCAATATAGCTTTTATCATCAATTTTCATATTAATAATTGAATTTGTGAAGTCTGAATCTAAAGGATATTTAGGATCCTTTAGAGAGACAAAATACGTTCCATTTTTACTTAGGTAAAATTGAAATCCTTATG
>DTVI01000031.1 GCA_012963655.1 Sulfurimonas sp. | reverse complement strand
AATAACAATATAAGAGTAAGTCTATTGGGTAAAAGTTCTTAGCTTCGCAACCGTAGGATTAAGAAGTATCTACCTAAAAGAATATGGCCTAGATAAACTAGCATTTTATAAAGTTTTTCTTACCTTCTCAAGCGCTTCTTCAAGTACAGATACCTCAAAACCAGCTTTTAACATTATGTCTTTAGTCTCTTTAGGTATTTCATTCAAGACTTCACCATAAGGAGTGACTAAGGTGTATACAACAGAGTTAGCACAGGCTAATACTTGTATTTCTTGAGTGCTTGCATTAAAAGGTGAGTCACTATATCTAATAGAGTCTACTAAGTCAGTATCTAAATCCCAAAATTCGAGGATATCGGCGGTAACAAAGGCCGTGCTTGTTTTAAGTAAGCTAACCTCAGCCTTTGAAAGTTCACTTTTTTCATAGTTTCTAAATTCAGTACCCAAGCCCTCATTAATAAGTTCTTGATTGATTAAAATTTCTCCTAGATTACCTAAAATTGAGGAAGAAGATAAAAGACTTAAATGACTTTTATTAACACGAGAATACCAAGTATTCATGAGGGCTAAACGTACTTGAGAACTTAGTTTAAATTGCTGCTCATCAATATTATAGGCTTGTAGATTTAGACTACCAATCTTAGAAGACATATCACTTAGCGTAATCGCTTTAATCAGTTTTTTTCCAAATGAAACGACGGCTTGTTCTATTGATGAGGTACTGCTTACACCATAGATTGGCATATTTGCGGCGTGCAAGATACTTGCGGTGGTAATTGAGTCAGATTGCACTACCTTGATAATATCTTTCATAGAACTTTCTTCTTCATCACAAAGCTTTGCTATTGCCTCGATAGAACTAGGTAAAGGGTCTAGTCCTTGAATAAAGTTATAAATCTTCTTATGTGAAATAAGAGCATATACTTTTGAAAAATGTGAGGTAACAAGCTTATGAAGCTGCCGTTTTAAATCTTTTGATTGTATAGGCGCAGGGATAGAGTGAGTCATTCCCTGAAGTAAAAGACGTGATCTTTGACGAATTTTCAGCCCCGGAATAGCTGTTATAAGTGCGATGTCAGGCTTGAGTATAAGGAGCTTTTTACTCATTTCTATACTGTCCTCTTGAAGGTTTATTATAAAAATATCACCTGTATTATTTAATAAGGAAGTTTTAATTTTGTCAAAATCATTTAAAATATAAACATTTTTAAAAACTTGAGAAAGAACTGCCTTGATTTTTTTAGAGTTTTGAGGATTTGTATCAGTATATACAATAGTAAGTCTGCTCATAAGAACTGCCATTTTTTCATTATCATCTAAGATAGAGATAGAAGGAAATAAAGAAGGGCTTTTATTAGAAAGCTCGTCTCCAAGGATAAGTTCATCACACCAAATTTGAAGTTGAGAAATACAAGCATTTAACCATTTAAGGTCATGCTCTCCTACCTGATCTAAAGAATATCTAAGAGCATTTAAAATATTTTCGCCCTGAGAAACAAGAAGAAAAAATTCGTTAAGTTGAAGGTAAGAGGCAGAAGCCTTATAGTTATGGAAGTGTCGAAAAAGTTTTGCGATAGCATCATCTTTTTCATTTGATAATAAAGATATATCTTCTCTCATAAGGGGAATATCAGATAAAAGTTTATAGGTGAAAATGTCTAAGAGTTCATTATCCATAGATTAGTTTAGCCACTGGAAGTTTAGGAGGGGTGTTCTTAAAAGAGGAGACTCTTTTAAGACATTTTAACACATTTGTCTCCAGCTTTTATTGTTCCAATTACATATCCATCAGAACCAGCAAGAACAGCGTCTACATTCTCAGGACGCACTACAAGAACCATACCAATTCCCATGTTAAATGCTCTGTACATCTCTTCTCTTTCAACATGCTCAGCTAAAAGTTCAAAGATTGGAAGAGGACGTAGAAGTGAAGAGTCTACATCTGCATATAAATGATCTGGAAGTACACGAGGAAGGTTTTCCACTAAACCACCACCTGTGATATGTGCCATAGCAACAAGCTTGTCTTTAAGCTCTTTAAATAGTTTTACATAAATACGTGTTGGCTCTAAAAGAACATCAATTAAAGGACGACCGTTAAAATCATCATCAAAGTTTAGACCCATTTTGTCAAAAAGTACTTTTCTAACAAGAGAAAAACCATTTGAATGAAAACCTGAAGAAGGAAGAGCAACTAAAATGTCATCTTCTTTTACTAAAGATACTCTATCCAGTTCACTCTTTTCAGCAATACCAACAGAAAAGCCAGCTAAGTCATAATCGCCTTGTGCGTACATACCAGGCATTTCAGCAGTTTCCCCACCAATAAGTGAACACTCACTCTGCTTACAACCCTCAGCGATACCAGCAACTACAGAAGTCGCTTCATCCACAGAAAGTTTTGCTGTTGCATAATAATCTAAGAAAAATGAAGGTGTTCCCCAATTACAAATAAGGTCATTAACACACATAGCAACAAGGTCAATACCTACTGTATCATGCTTACCACTATCAATAGCTAGTTTAAGTTTAGTACCAACACCATCAGTTGCCGCGAGCATTACAGGTTGTTTGTAACCCGTTGGAAGTTCATAAGCACCAGCAAATGAACCAATCCCTCCTAAAACATGGGGTGTAAAAGTAGATTTTACTATAGGCTTGATATTATCAACAAAGCTATTTCCTGCGTCGATATCAACACCAGCGTCTTTATATGAGATTTGGCTCATTATGTCTCCTGAAGGGTCATTAAAATTATTATCGGAATTATAGCATAGGCAATATTGGAAAAAGTTTAGAAGTGATTTTAATGAAGTTTTTACTAGAATACTTTTATGAATGATAAAAATATAATTGATCAAATTATAGATAATATTGCTGAAGATGGATATATAATTCTTCAAAATGCTTTAGACGGTATTCTTGTGCAAAATTTATATAAGCATGTAAGTAGTTTAACAAGTCTTACTAAAGCAAAGATAGGACGAGGAAGTGAACGCCAAAGAGTAAAGAAAATTCGTTCTGATAAGACCTTATGGCTTGAAGGTAAAGAAGAGAGTGAAAGAACTTATTTAGAATCTATGGAGATTTTACGTCAGGCTATCAATAGAGCTCTTTATATGGGTTTAGTCGAGTATGAGGCACATTTTGCACATTATGACGAAGGGGCTTTTTATCAAAAACATGTAGATGTTTTAAAAGGCTCTAATAAACGCCTTTTAACCACGGTCTTTTATCTTACACCAGATTGGAAAGAAGGAGATGGCGGGGAACTTTTGATTTATGATGAAGAAGGAAAAACTGTTCTTGCAAAGGTGGCTCCAAAGATAGGAACTATAGTAATATTTTTATCAGATAAGTTTCCTCATGAGGTACTTCCTTCTAAGATAGATAGATATTCCATTGCGGGTTGGTTCAAGGGCACTTAGCAGTACTGTATTAAATGCGATATAATACGATAAATAACAGATATTAAGATATAAGGAATTTTATGGATTGGCTAGAGAAAAAAGGGATTGACCCTCAGCGTATCACAACAGGTTTAGCTTTGTTAGCGGGGATTATAGTTATTGGATTTATTGATAACTTTTTTCTAATGTGGCTGGTTTTTGGGGCCTTATATCTTATCTCTTTTTATGAGGCAAATAAGCTTTTTGGAATTGAGAATAATACGCTTTATGCTTATGCCGCCATTTTATGGTTAGTAGCTGGGTTTTATCCTTATGCTGATGACTTGTTTTTTATAGCAGCGGTTATCTTCGGTTCTGTTCTAGCGTATACGAAAGAATTAAAGTTTAAATACTTTTTTCCTTTTATTTATCCAACAGCAAGTTTCTTATTTTTACTAACAATGTACAGTGAATATGGGATTATCTCTATGCTATGGCTTTTAGTTGTGGTTGCAGGGGCTGATATTGGTGCTTATTTTGTGGGTAAGAGCATTGGTAAAACAAAGTTCTGTGAAACAAGTCCTAATAAGACCTTAGAAGGCGTTGCCGGTGGTATTTTAGTTTCAACAGGTTTAGGTTTTATGGTGGGTATTACCTTTGTTGATATTGATAAGGCAATTGTTATCTCATTACTTGGAGGAATTGCTTCTGTTTTTGGTGATTTATTTGAGTCTTACTTAAAAAGACAAGCAGGTGTAAAAGACAGTGGTGATATCTTACCCGGACATGGTGGAATTCTAGACCGTGTAGATGGTTACCTCTTTGCTTCTATTATTATGCTTGTTCTTTTAAGAGGTTTAGTTTAATTGATACTTCTTGGTAGTACAGGTTCCATTGGAACAAACACACTTTCAATTGCAAGACGTTTTAATCTTAAGATAGACGTATTGGTTGCAGGTCGTAGCATTGATAAACTAAATAAACAGATAGCTGAGTTTTCTCCACGTATGGTTGTAATTGCAAATCAAGAAGATATAGCTAAGGTTAATCATTCAAAGGTTCTTTTTGGTGAAGATGGAATACTTGAAGCTATTGAGAGCTCAGATTCAGACTTAGTCATTAACTCTTTAGTTGGATTTTTAGGCTTAAGACCAACGCTAAAAGCCATAGAATGTGGGAAAAAGGTTGCCTTAGCTAATAAAGAGTCTTTAGTAGCTGCAGGTGCCTTTATAGATATTTCTAAGATACAACCCATTGATTCTGAACACTTTGGTTTATGGTACTTGTTAAATGAAAATCGTCCTGTTCAAAAAATGATAATTACAGCTTCAGGGGGAGCTTTTAGAGATTGGCCTTTAGAAAAACTTCAAAATGCTAGCTTAAAAGATGCGCTTAAACATCCTAATTGGTCTATGGGCCAAAAGATAACTATTGACTCTGCCTCTATGGTAAATAAGACCTTTGAACTTTTAGAAGCAAGATGGCTTTTTGGAGAAGGACAGTATGACGCGATTATTGAAACACAGTCTCTTATTCATGCCCTTATAGATTTTAAAGATGGCTCTACGACGGCACATTTTGCCCATGCAGATATGAAACTTCCTATTTCTTATGCAATTATGGGGAAGGTCGAAGAACAGATTCTAAAGCCCGTAGAGTTACTAAAGATTGGTTCTTTAGAATTTAGAGAGATTACAGCGGAGCGTTATCCTATCTGGGAAATCAAAGACGACTTACTAAAAAATCCTAAACGTGGACTTGTAGTAAATGCAGCCAATGAAGCAGCAATTGAACTATTTATAGAAGGTAAATGTTCTTTCTTAGATATCTCTAAAAAAATCATTCAAGCCTATGCCCATTTTGATAAGGAAGTGACTTCTTTAGATGAGGTCTTTGTCTTGGATAAAGAAGTCAGAGCCTATGTCAAATAGAGCTAAAACACTTATCCTACATGGTTGGGGTGGTTCAGATAACCCTCATTGGCAGTCATGGTTAGCAGGTGAAATTGCAAAAGATTATGGAAAAGTGCATTTTCCCCTCTTAGAAAACCCTCATTTTCCAACTAAAAAGAAGTGGATGGCTCAGGTGAAAAAGATACTGAAAGAATTTCAGCCTGAAGTCGTTATTTGTCATTCTATGGCAAATACCTTGTGGTTTCATTTATGTGAAGAGGGTGAAATGGAAGTGGTTGAACGACTTCTTATGGTTGCTCCACCACGAATGGACTTAGACCTCGCAGCAATTAAAACTTTTTTTCCTGCGCATTATCCTAAAAAACTCTATGCCAAAGAGGTTATGTTAGTAACATCAACAGACGATCCATACCTTACACAAGAAGAAGCTACGGCTATGCGGATTGCATTATCTGTACCTATGAAGGTGATAGAAAAGGGTGGTCACTTAAATTCAGATAGTAATTATGGCCAATGGCCTTGGGTCCTAGAATGGGTGAACCAGGGAAGAAGAAGTTTTTAAGCCCCCTATTTTTGTGCCTGCATAATTTCTATAAAGACCCTAGTCTTTCTAAAACCCTTGATACCTACTTCATCATTGCATTTCCCCATAGGATAGGTATGATGATCTCCAAATTCTGGATCAGAAGAGGCCTTGGTAAGAAGGGTCGTCTTTTCTGAACTTGAGTCCATCCCTTCTTGGGAACTATCAGGAAGTTGGGATTGTATAAGTCTAAAGTTTGAAAGTCTATAATATTAAGGGTATTTAAAAGTTTAAAGAATAAGCTCCTTCACATGTTATACTTCCATATTGAAACAAAAAATGATTTATCCATAATTTTAGGAGTATTCTTAATGATTTTATCCATAGAAAGTTCTTGTGATGATAGTGCTATTGCTATTACAGATATTAAGACTAAGAAGCTTATTTTTCATAAAAAGATATCTCAAGAGTTAGAGCATTCCGTATATGGTGGTGTAGTTCCTGAGTTAGCCTCTAGACTTCACGCAGAGGCTTTACCTAAGATACTTGAAGAATGTAAGCCTTATTTTAAAGATTTAAAAGCTATTGCCGTAACTACTGCGCCGGGTCTTAATGTTACTCTTGTTGAAGGCGTGACCATGGCAAAGGCCTTATGTATTGCATTGGACCTTCCTCTTATTGCCGTTAATCATCTAAAGGGACATATATATTCTTTATTTATAGAAAAAGAAACTTCTTTCCCTCAAACCGTACTTTTAGTTTCGGGGGGACATACGCAAGTTATTGAGGTGAAAAGTCTTGAAGAGATGAAGATGGTAGCCACGACTATGGATGATAGTTTTGGGGAGAGCTTTGATAAGGTTTCTAAGATGATGAATTTTGCCTATCCAGGAGGACCTGTTATTGAAAAAATGGCGAGAGAGGGGGATGAAGATAGATACCCTATGCCACTTCCTCTTTCTCAGTCACCTCTTATTGCTTTTTCATACTCAGGTTTGAAGAATGCCGTTAGACTTGTTACCTTAGATGCCCAAGAAAAAGATTTTCCTGATATTGCTGCTTGTTTTCAAAAAGCAGCGGTTGGACATTTACTTCAAAAGTTAAAAAAGTATTTTAAAACAAACCCACCAAAACATTTTTCTATTGTAGGGGGTGCTTCGGCTAATCTTTATCTTAGAGAAAAGATTGAAGTTTTATTAAAACCTTTTAATGCGACACTGAGCTTAGCAGAGTTAAAATACTGTTCGGATAATGCGGCGATGATAGGCCGGGTAGCCTTAGAGATGTATGAGAAAGATATGTTTACTCCCGTAGATGAGGTGAAAACTGAACCACGAACCTCTCTTTAAAAAATTTGTGCGCCTTAGTAAGTATAACTAAAAGATATATGATAAATAAAATATAACTTTTAAAAACTACTTAAGTAAAAATACCTCTAATATAATTAAGAGTAACGTTATCAAATTACAAGTAAACTTCCAAAAATAAAATAATATAGGAATTCAATTATGGCAACAACTAAATTCAAAGGTACTGACGTAGAGTTAGTAGGAACAGAAATTAACGTAGGTGACAAAGCACCAGCAATTACAGTAGTAAACTCAGCAGGTCTTGGTGATGTAACAGTAGGCGGAGCTTCAGGTAAGAAACAACTTATTATTGTTGTTCCTTCATTAGATACAGGTGTATGTGCTACTGAAACTCGTAACTTTAATTCTAAAGTTGCTGGTCTTGACGGTGTAGATGCTACTATCGTTTCTCTTGACCTTCCATTTGCTTCAGGACGTTTTTGTTCAGCAGAAGGAATTGACAAGTTAACTGTTACTTCTGATTTCCGTAACAAAGACTTTGCTAACGCTTATGGTGTTCTTCTTGGTGGATCTGTTCTTGCAGGTGTTACTTGTAGAGCAATCTTCGCAGTAGACGCTGATGGTACTGTTACTTACAAAGAAATTTGTCCAGAAATTACTGAAGAGCCTAACTACGACGCTGCAATTGCTGCAGTAAGCTAAACCCTTCAATTCTTTACCGCTTAAGACTTAGGTCTTAGGCTTCCTTCTTTTAAATTTTCAACTTACTTTCTATTGTTACCATAAAGATACAAAAATGTGATATTATAGTTTCTATTAAAAATAGAGGAGACTATTTATGAGTAAAATTTTATCAGGCCTTTTAATGGCAGGACTTTTAAGTATAAGCGCACAAGCAGATCTACTTCGTGTTGAGATGGGTGGAGGAGTTTGGCAAAATGAGTTGTCAGGAACAATTACGAGTGCCGACACGTCAGGCATAGTAACACAAACCTTTGATACTGACTTATTAAACTATGATAAAGAATCTAAGGGATATGCTTGGCTTTATATTAAGCATCCACTCCCTGTTATTCCTAATCTTCGTTTGGAATATACAGCAGTTGATTTTTCGGGAACATCAACTCAATCATTTACCTATCAAGGTGAGACATATCAGACAAATACACAGTCTGATATTACAATGGATCAGTTTGATATTATTATGTATTATAATATTTTAGATAACACAGCATGGATTACCTTAGATCTTGGTCTTGATATTAAAGTTATTCAATCTGAATTTAATGCTAAAGACATGTCTACAGGACTTGAAGTGCGAGAAAAAGAGACACTTCCTGTACCTATGGCTTATGCCCGTGTACGTTTTGAATTACCTTTTGATATAGGAATTGAAGGGATTGGTAAGTACTCTGCTTATAAAAATTCTAAGGTTATTGATTATTTAGTAAAGGTTGATTACACATTAACAGATATCTTACCTATTGATATAGGACTAGAAGCAGGATATCGTTTTGAAAAACTTGATATTAATGGGGATGATTTTGATATAGCTACATCAGGAACTCTCGAAATAGATGGTATCTTTGCTGGTGCAGTTATACGATTTTAATTTTTTAATAAGGGAGAATTCTCTCCCTTATATCTTTCATCTACAATAATCACTTCATTTTCTAACCACACTCCAAATTTATCAAAAACTTTTTGTTGTGCAAGTTGGATTAAACTCAAGGCCTCATCAAAACTACCCTCTGCAAGATTAACTAAAAAGTTCGCATGCTTAGATGAAAAAGCCATACCTCCGACTTGATAACCTTTAAGACCTACTGCTTCTATAAGTCGTCCGGCAGAGTCTCCTTCAGGGTTTTTAAAACAAGATCCTGCACTTGGATCAAGTGGCTGGTTGTCTCTCATCTTTTTAAAAATCTCTAAGTGCTCTTGATTAAAGCCATTATGAATTTCAAAGCGCGCCTCAAAAACAAGGCCTTTAAAGTCTGTCCATCTATATCCATGTGGAATGTCTTTTTTAAGAAATATTCCATTTTCTGTCTCAAGGGAGTGCAAATAGTTAAAAATTTCATACTCTTTTAAACCTGCATTCATTTTGATCATTCCCCCTATATTTCCAGGGAGCTTTGGAAGGAGTTCAAAATGTCTTATATCATGTTTTTTACAAAATGATAGAAGTTTTCCACCAGGGGTTGCTGCTCCCACGCAAAGTAGATTGTTTTCAATCTTAATATAATCATAATTTTTGCCAAGGACCATAAGAGGAGGATGAGAAGGACCAATGAGGACATTATTACATTGTCCAAGTATATAGGTGTCTTTGGGATAGCTTTTATCTTCTATAACAAAGACTTCTACAAGGGGACCTATTTTAATAGAAGAATGTTTGGCAAAGTTTATGGTTTTATACAAAAGCTAAGGCCTTAAGAAACAAAGGCAGGAATCATATTAAAAACCTTGATTGTAAATTCGGTCATCATGTTTAACATCCAAGGCATAGTGACAATAATGACAATAACCACACCAATAATCTTAGGAATAAAGGAAAGTGTCATCTCATTGATTTGTGTTGTTGCTTGAAAAATACTCACAGCTAAACCTAAAAACATACCAGTAAGTAAACCTGGTAAGGCCAGATAAAGAGCAATTTTAAAGGTTTCTATACCAAGTGCAACAAGCTGTGAATCCATGCCTTCTTATCCCTTTCTTAGTTCTGTATATTCACGTGGTAGGGTAAAGTCTTCTGACTTAATAGCCTCTTGATAAAATCCATGTTTATATCCTAACTCATATAACTTATCTATTGCTTTATATTGAAGTTTAGAAAGGGAAATAGAATCATCATTAGCATAAAGCTCAAGATACTTTTCTAATGTTTGCCCTTCAATGCGAACTAAGTTTTTTTCAACAAGAAGTTTACAAAGTTCTTCTTTTCTGTCTCTAGCAACTTCAACAGCCTTCGTTAAAGTGTCTTCATAAGATATGGCCTTATTTAAAGGTAAAGAACGTCTTATTGCCATGCCACCAAGAGGAAGAGGGAGGGTTTCATCTTCACAAAGTTCTTGCCAAATATCCCACATCTCTTTTTCAACCTCAAGTTCACCTCCAAAGGTTAAAATACTTTCATGAATAAGTACACCCGCTTCAACTTTACCTGAACGTACTGCTTCTTCAATTTCTAAGAAGTTCATATAAGTAATGCGTGCATAAGGATAATACATTTGAAATAATAAGGCGTTAGTTGTGAACTTACCAGAAAGAGCAACCTTGAAGTTTCTTTTTAGTTTTTCACCCTTACGTTTGATAAGCTTAGGTCCATAACCTTCTCCAAAACTTACAGCAGTTCGAAGTAGTGCATAATTATCTTTGATAAGAGGCAGAAGGGCAAAAGAAATAGCCGTTATATCATAAGTGCCTGCTACAGCTTCAACATTTAAGCTTTGAATATCAAGAGCTATATTATCAAACTCTACATCTTCTTGTGTAACCCAGCCAAATTTAATGGCGTAATACATAAAAATATCATCAGCGTCGGGGGAATGGGCAATGGTCATTGTAGTCAAGAAAAGTCCTATAAATGTAATTTATTTATTTAAAACAGTAGCAAACAAAAAAAACTTATACAAATTATAAAATTTACACTGTTAAATAGTAAATATCAATTAGATTTTAACCAAAGAACGCTAAAATTACGCATTATTTTCTTTCATTAGTAAAAGTATTGCATTTTGCAATAAAAAATGATAAATATTACATTTTGTCATAAAATTATTCCAATATATATAAAAAAGGAACATCATAATGGATGCAAATAAACAAAAATCACTGGACTTAGCACTAAAGCAAATCGATAAATCGTTTGGAAAAGGTGCATTAATGCGTCTTGGAGATAAGGTGATTGAACCGATTGAAGCTATTAGTACAGGTTCGATTGGGCTTGACCTTGCTTTAGGGATAGGTGGTGTTCCAAAGGGTCGTGTTATTGAGATTTATGGACCTGAATCTTCGGGTAAAACTACATTAACACTTCAAATAACTGCTGAATGTCAAAAAGCGGGTGGAGTATGTGCCTTTATTGACGCGGAACACGCTCTTGATGTTGGTTATGCTAAAAATCTTGGTGTTGATGTAGACAACCTACTTGTGTCACAACCAGATTATGGAGAACAAGCACTCGACATTGTTGAAACTATTGCACGTTCAGGAGCAGTAGACTTAATTATAATTGATTCAGTTGCAGCACTTACGCCTAAGGTAGAGCTTGAAGGTGAAATGTCAGACCAACAAGTAGGTGTTCAAGCACGTCTAATGTCTAAGGCACTACGTAAACTTACAGCTGTTTTACATAAGATGAACTGTACTGTTATCTTCATTAACCAAATTCGTATGAAAATTGGTATGATGGGTTATGGTTCACCTGAAACAACTACGGGTGGAAATGCACTTAAGTTTTATGCATCTGTACGTATAGATATTCGTCGTATTGCTACACTTAAGCAGGCAGAACAGCCAATTGGTAACAGAACTAAGGCTAAGGTTGTTAAGAACAAGGTAGCACCTCCTTTTAAAATTGCTGAATTCGACATTATGTTTGGAGAAGGTATTTCTAAATTTGGAGAACTTGTTGATTATGGTGTTAAACTTGACATCATTGACAAATCAGGTGCGTGGTTCTCTTATGAAGACAAGAAACTTGGTCAAGGTAGAGAAAAAGTTAAGGAAGAGTTTAAGAATAACCC
>DTVI01000030.1 GCA_012963655.1 Sulfurimonas sp. | reverse complement strand
CAAATTCATCATAATTAACTACTTTTCTATTATATATTTGTAATGATAATAAATATCATATTAAAAACGTGTTAAAAACTATAATCAAAGCGTACAATTAAACGTTCAAACTTATTATCGTTCTTGACTTCTTTATATTTTGCTCCAACAAGTTCAAAATAAAGTTCATCATTAATTTGATAACTAAGAACAATATTATTTTCCATTATGTCTACAGTTTTCTTTTGGGATTGGAGGTGACCGTGTATAAGTTCCACCACCAAGTTATCTAAAAACAAGGATTCATAACCTACACCAAGTCGGTAGCCTTTAACATCTTCACCTATGGCCTCAGACGATACCGCACCAATAGTACCCTCATCTAAAGAAGTGTAATACGCACCCCCGCCAAAACCATCTGTTATTTGTTTATTTGAATCCACAAAGCCATAATTATAAGCCCCTGCAAAAAAAAGATTTTTATAATGCATTACCCCAGCCAGACCAAGTACATCTCCTTGTACCCCTGAGTTATCTAGTTCTATCATAGAACTCGCTTGAAAGGCCGTTGTTAAACGAATATTTTCGCTTATGGACATATCATAATTCATCTCTGTATAAAAGATATGGCTCATCTTATCCACATAGTAGTACCATAAGGAGATATCATTATCATCTGCAAAATGATAATCTAAAGAGGCTCCTACTAGACCAAATCCATCTTCTATATATAAGCTATCAAACTCATCTTGACTTCCTGAAGAATCTAAACCTGCCATACGTGAAAGGTAATACACCTGTGTCGATAAGCTTTGTGATAATTCTTTATAAACCCAAGCCCCTTCAAAGGTATTAGGCGACATCCTTAAATCATCACTATCCGCATAAGGAGTATCAATTCTTATACGCCCAAGCATTGCTTCAAAGCCTTCTTCTTTATAAACTAGACTTGCCTCACCCACATAAACGTAAGAATGTCTTCCTTCATTAAAAAATTCTTGATTTTTATGAGAATCGTTGCCTGTTAAGAGCTCAACCTCCACAGAGGTAAAGAGAGAAAGATGTAAATTAAAGCCCTCATACGAAGTCGTATTAACACCAAACTGTCCACCAATTGAAGTGGCATAATTTGTATCATGCCCAAGGGTATGCTCATCTATATATATATAGGCTGTACGAAGTTTTCCAAAAACACCTAAAATGTCCTCAGATTCCTTCTTTATACTATCAACCTCATAACGTTTAGATGACTTAGAATGCAGTAGACCTTGTTCTGGATCCACACTTGCATTTACATCGCTTAATAATAATATTGTAAAAATTATATTTATCATAATGAAATTATATACAAATTATATTAAATTTCCTACAATTGTCTCTTTAGGTTCCACAAGCTATAATCTATTTTTAATTTAAGGATAAAAATGCAGTTTTTATATAACGCTAAAAGCCATTACAATCTAGCTAACCTCATCACAATGGGAAATATTAGCTTTGGAATGATAGCTATTTATTTTACCACCCAACATAATTTTGTATTAGCCATTGCCTTAGCATGGCTAGGAGGAATTTGTGATATTTTTGATGGAAAGATGGCTCGAAAGTATAACTTATCTAATGAGTTTGGTGTACAACTTGATTCTTTTGCTGATTTTCTTAGCTTTGTGTTAATGCCTACTTTTTTAATCTATGAGGCGGTCTTTGATGGTGGTTCCAACCTTATACTCATTCTAGCAGGTGCAGGTTCAATTTATTATGTTATATCAGGACTTCGTCGTCTTATTCAGTTTAATATAGAAGCTGATCCTGGTGAGGCTGAAAAGTTTTTCACAGGTGTTCCTACTCCCCTTGGAGCTATACTTTTATGGCTTGTGTATTTAGCCTTTGTTTATATTTCTCTTCCTCCTTTTGGTGTCTTAATACTTATGCTAGGTATTGGATACTTACTTAACTCAAATGTTAAAGTTCCCCACCCATAGTATATTGCTAGTAAGTTCTTTACTAGCCCTCAGCCCTTATCAAACTTTTTACCAGACCAAGATTCAGGACTTAAGCCTTATGAAAAAAGAGAAACGTGTATTTTTAGGTGATTCTTTAACGATGCGACATAATTGGTCTGCCTTCAAGGCCTCTAACCTTGGCATCGATGGAGATACAACGCAGGGCGTACTTAAGCGTATATCTCAAGCTACACAGGCACAGAATATAGTGTTAATGATAGGGGTAAATGATATCTTGCAAAATGCCCAAGTTACAAAAATTCAAAACAATTATATAAAGATATTAGACAGTTTTAACAAAGATCAAACTATTTATGTTTTATCCCTTTTACCAGTGCTACATCAAAAACAAACTATCTCTATCAACCAAAAGATAAAAGAGATGAATAAATGGTTACAGACCGAGACAACAAAACGCCATATTATTTATATTAACCTCTACCCTAGTTTCTTAGATAAGGAAAAAAAAGGTCTTTCTCATGTTTATACAACAGATGGAATTCATCTTACAACTAAGGGTTATAAACTTTGGGAAAAAACCTTAAAAAACATACTAAGTGTATATTAACCTCATAGATTCAGCTTTAGCGATAAATCCTATACTATAATAAATACTTATTATAAATAAGGTCGTTTATGTTTCTTTTTAAAATGATGCCAATTCTCTTTATATTTAATCTTTATCTCTTTGCATCTGAGACGAAACAAAAAGTCCATGCCTTATATATTCCTCTAGCAGATCATTATGCTGCTTTGGTTGCTTATGAACGTTACGCTAAAGAAATGAAACATGCTGATTTTCACATTACTCAGATGAAAAACTGGGATCTTTTACGTGCGTATTTTCAAAGTGGAGAGGTTGATATGGCTTATGTCATGACCCCCTTAGCCATAGATATGTTTAATGAAAACCCACATTTTCGTTGGATTGGTTTAATGCACAGAGATGGAAATGCCCTTGCAATAAATCATTTACTAAAAAAAGACATAAACTTAGAAAAAAATCGTATCAATCGAAAACCAAATGCTGACGTAGCACTTGCACTGAAGAAGGCCTATAAAAAACATAATAAACCAACCCAAATAGGGCTTCCTCATCTTCTATCTACCCACGCTGTTATCTTATACAGACACCTAAAAGAACATGATTCTTCCATTACCTTCACCCCTAATAATAAGGCAGATGTTTTAGGAATCTCTGTCGCCCCACCTAAGGCACCTGCTTTTATTAAAATTAAAAGTAAAAAGGCTATTCCCGCAGCCTTTGAGCAGTCTCTTCCTTGGGCTGACGTGGTAGAAACAGGTGGATATGGAAAGGTTGCTTGGTATTCCAAAGATGTTATGCCTTGGAAGTATGGTCATGTTGAATGTATTTCTTTAGCTACAGACAAGGCTATTAAAGATAAATTTAAAGCCATACAAGAGGTACAGTATTATATTCATAAGGCAGGTGCTGATATCGAAAAAGCTAAGGAAGAAGGAAGAAAAAGCCTAGATAAGATTGTTGAAATTGTACGTAAACATATACCTTTACATACAGCTAAGGCAATTAAGGCTTCACTCAGATATGACCTTGAAGTTATTAATTATAAGCATTTAAATATTGACAAAAAAGGGCTAAAGCTTATTATGGACTATGCAATAGAAGGAAAAACATTAAAACAAGGCTTAGATATTGATACTTTTGCTGATGAGCGTTTTAAGGTGAACTTATAAATGAACACTAAAATCAAATGGCACAAATCAATTTGCTTCCATCTACTTAAGTGGTTTTTACTACTTTCGCTTGTACCCATAATTATAATCTCAATACTTGCCTATAAAAGTTCTTCAGACAGTCTATATATCGCTACCTCAAATCAATTAGAACACTCAGCCCATTCTTATGTAAATTTTATCAACAACTGGTTTGACTTTCGTATCACAGATATTCGATCTTGGTCTTCAAATTCCAATAGTGTTCATTTTATGAATGCCTTAGATGAAAATTTTAAAACCTCAAATAAGACACTTCCCCAATACATTAAAAGCTTCTCTTACATTTCTCTCATTGATTCCTACCAAAATGATATTATTGAACTCACCCGTGAGTATAATTATATTTATAATCTTTTTTTAATTGACACTAAGGGAAATATTCTATTTTCTGTTGCTAAAGAAGATGACTTAGGAACTAATCTTATACATGGCAAATATGCATCTACCTTATTTGCACAGACCTTTAAAAAAACCCTTAGTGATGGAGAGGTTCATTTTTCAGATTTTGAAATTTATGGGCCATCTGACGCTGGTGTTTATGGATTTTTAACCGCCCCTATTATTAGTGAAGATGGAGATTCTTTAGGTGTTTATGCGGTTCAAATACGTCCTGATAATATTTCAAATCAATTTGCTTCCATTAATATCGAAGATAATGGGATTTTACATTATCTTTTAGGTGGAACCGACCTCATACTTAGAACCTCAATTGGTTCTAAAAAAGATATTTTACAAAGACACATTCAGACCTCACAAACAGATCTTTATCAAAGTGAACATGTGCATCATATGTCAACTACTCATGCTCAAGAGATAGTTACTTATACAGGGCCTAATCATAATGAGGTTATTGGCAAACATCACCCTATTTCTGTTTTAGGTGTTCAATGGGTACTAATTTCTGAGATGAACAAGCAAAAGGCATTTAAGGCCTCTTATTTACTGGCGTATGATATTCTTTTTATTGCCATAGCGGCTATGGCCTTTGTCTTTATTTCTTCAATTAGCATTGCTAAACGTATTACTAAACCTATACAAAGTTTAGCTGAAGCCTCTGAAGCTATTTCAAGTGGACAAAAAAGGGAACCTGTTTGGGTAGAAGATAAAAATGAAATTGGACAATTTGCAGACGCCTTTAATAATATGATTGAAGAACTCTCCGCTAACGAAGCTGCCTTCATTGAAAATGCCAAAGAAAGAGAATACAGTTTAATGAAGCTTAAAGAAAATGAGCTTCATCTTATCCGTGCAAAAGAAGAAGCTGAAGCAGGTGCTAAGTCTAAGGCTGAATTTCTAGCTTCCATGTCACATGAGATTCGAACCCCTATGAATGGTGTCTTAGGAATGCTTGGTCTTATAAAAAATTCAAATCTAGATGAGATTCAAGCCCATCAAATCTCTCTGGCTGAATCATCTGCACAGTCCTTATTAGGTCTTATTAATGATATCTTAGATTTTTCAAAGGTAGAAGCAGGGAAGATGGAACTAGAAAACCTAGCCTTTAACCTTAGAGATGAGATTGGAAATTTTGCTGAGGGAATAGGCCATAGAGCTCAAGAAAATGGAGTTGAGCTTATTCTAGACCTTATTAAGGTTGAACATCAACTTGTAATTTGCGATCCAGGTAGACTAAGACAGATTTTAAATAACCTCGTTGGAAATGCTATAAAATTCACCCATAATGGGGAAGTCCTAATCACAGCGATACTCAAAGAGCATTCTTCCAAGGAGGGACAATTATATATCAGTATTAAAGATACAGGTATTGGTATTCCTAAAGAAAAGATGGCTGACTTATTTGAATCTTTTACCCAAGTAGATGCCTCCACTACTAGAAAATATGGAGGAACAGGCCTGGGTCTGTCAATCTCAAAAAAACTCGCCCATTTAATGGGTGGTTCAGTTAATGTAAGCTCCATAGAAGGAGAAGGCTCTACCTTTAGTTTTAATATTAAAGTAGGTTTACATAAAGATAAAAACATTCTTATACCACATCTAGATATTAAAGGAAAACGTATCCTAATTATTGATGACAATGCCCTTAATAGAGAGGTTATCTCTGGACAATTTAAACATTGGGGAATGAAGATATTTGAAGCCGATGATTCTAATAATGCCTTAATGATGTGTAAGAAAAATGCCCAAGAAAGTGCACCTCCTTTTGATATTGCTATTGTAGATATGCACATGCCTGAGATGGATGGGGCTACACTAGGAAAAGAGCTTAAACAATTATACCCTCAGATGAAACTAGTGCTGATGACTTCTTTGGGAAAAAGAGGTGATTCTAAGACCTTCAAAGAACTTGGGTTTTCAGCATTCTTTCCTAAGCCTTGTACAACAAGGGACCTTTTACATACACTTAATGTACTCATTGATGATGATGCTGATGCCTTGCATGACTCAGATGGCTTTATCAGCTCTGATAATCTTCATGCGATGACTAAGGATAATAATTGGCCTGATAGAACCCATATCTTACTTGTTGAAGATAACATCACCAACCAGATTGTTGCGAAGGGTATCTTAGCAATATTTAGTCTACAAGTTGATACAGCTAATAATGGGGAAGAAGCCTTAAGTGCTTTAAAAGATGCCTTAAGGGTACAGCCTTATACCTTGATTCTTATGGACTGTCAAATGCCTATTTTAGACGGATATTCTACAACAGAGGCCATTAGAAAAGGAAAAGCAGGAGAAGAAAATAAAAAGATTCCTATTATAGCCATGACCGCTAATACCATGCACGGGGATAAGGAAAAATGTTTACATGCGGGGATGGATGATTATATCTCTAAGCCTATCAATGCTGATAAGTTACAAGAGGTACTTCAAAGGTGGTTGTCTTAAAATAAGATTCAAATGGGCTTTGAAGCTTCATATTTAATTGGCTCTTAACTAGTAAGGTTTATTCAGTAGCTTTACTAGCTAAGACAAGGTCTTAAGCTAATTTACTTGTAATTGTTTCTTGAACTACTTTGATATCTAAGGTTCCATCAACACAAATATATTGAAGGTTCTCAATTGAAGCAGCTTGAGCCTGGTAATAGTCAACAAGAGGCTTAGTTTGATCGTGATATACCTTAAGTCTATCTAGAACTACATCTTCTTTATCATCAGGTCTTTGAACCAGGTCTTCGCCTGTTTCATCATCTTTACCTTCTACCTTAGGTGGGTTATAAATAAGGTGATATGTTCTACCTGAGTCTAAGTGAGCACGTCTTCCTGACATACGCTTTACAATTTCATCATCAGCAACATCAATTTCAATACAAGCATCAATCTCAATACCTGCAGCAGTAACCGCTTCAGCCTGAGGAATAGTACGAGGAAAACCATCAAGTAAAAAACCATTTTTACAATCGTCTTGAGCAATTCTATCTTTTACAAGACCAATGATAATTTCATCTGTTACAAGCTTACCTGTGTCCATAGCTTCTTTAGCCATTATTCCCATTTCAGTCCCTGCTTTAATAGCAGCACGAAGCATGTCCCCAGTAGAAATTTGAGGAATATCGTATTTTTTAGTAAGAAACTGAGCCTGAGTTCCCTTACCTGCACCCGGGGCGCCTAGAAGAATAATTTTCATAATTTGTCCTAAAAGTTTAAGTTGAGAAATTATACATTAAATATAGTATAAAGCAGTCATGTAATTATTTATCTTCTTTAAACTTACTTTCACCTATAACAATAACCTTACCCTTTTTACATTCTTCTTCTACATAAGTAAAGGTCCCCTCAGCAGGTATATCAGGAAATTCGTCTTGTATAAGCTTTAAAACCTCTTTGCTACTTACCTTGGACCATGTCTTTTCGTAATAAAACTGTGTTAAAAACTTCATACCTTACATCCTTCTATATCTAAATCATGAAAAACAAGACGTGTATAAAAATATTTTTCATCTGAAGAAGTTATATATTCATATCCAAGTTTTGGAGCAAGTCTTTGAATCATTTTCATTCCAATATAAGATGAAAAAAGTGGCATATCGTCATCTGTACCTATAGCGTTTTTGATATAAATTTCATTTGGCTTTGCTTCAACAAAGATAGTCGAATGTGCTTTGGTATGTATAAATATATTTTCAAAAACAGCTTGAAGGACTTTATCCATAGCCTCTTTGTAGCTATGAATAATAAAATCCTTTTCCCAATTCGAATCAATCATTACAGACTTTTTACGCAATATTGGTTCAAAAGCATCTTGCATCATCTTACAATTATCTTCCATATGAACGTCTTCCATATAAAGTTGCATGTCCCATTCTATGGACTTCAAAAATATAAGTTCTTTTAACTTAGACACAATATTTGCAATATCATCTTGAGACTTGAAAACAAACTCATCTTTGGTCATTTCCTCATCTTTCTCATATAAGGATAAACGTGCTTTTAAAACAGCTATAGGTGATTTAAGTTCATGAGCAGCTTCTTTAAAAAGTTCTTGCCTTTGATCGCATAAATAATCATTTGTATCTATAAGAGACAAGATAGCCTCTCTTAAACTCTTTACCTCGTAGGTTCCATCACATATAGGTAATATAGTTCGATTATTCTTATAAGAGTAACAAAAATCAACCAAACAATGCAAGGACCTAAACTGTTGTTTTATAAAAATGACAAACAAAGAAATCAGAACAATAAAGATCCCAACAAAAAGAGCTATATTTTTCAAGGTAAAAAAGATTACTTCTTTATCTAAGAGCTTATGTGAACAAGAGATACTTAAAAACGCATCCTTTGATAACTCAGACCCCGCAAAAATACGTTCACTATCAGTATTTGGGAGTTCATGTACTACTGCAATTTTAAGGTCATCAAAAAGTTTTCCTAAAGAATTTTTCTCTACTTCAAGCTTAAAAAAAGCCAACTCTTTTTCATATAAATATTCCATTTCATGTTCACGTTTTATATCAGAAAGTATAATGCCTAAGGCACCTTCTATATTTTCTTTTAATTGATTATGGTAGGAGTAAGTGATATACGAAAGGCTGAAACTCATTGCCAATAAGCCTGAAAGAAAGAAAAATATAATTATATTCTTTTGCATACTTCGCATTTTTATTTACCTTTAAATTTCTATTATATAACCACGGGTTTTCACCGTTTTAATAAGCTCTATTGGGAGTTTTTTTCTTATATGGGCAATGGTTACACGAATAGTACTTGAGGCTATATCTTCAGGATGAAGATATAACGCGTCCAAAAGATCATCACTAGAATAAAGCTTATTTTTGTTTTTAAGAAGATAAAAAAAGAGGTCTGACTCTTTTTTACTAAGGTCAATATTTTTACCCTCATACACTATGCTCATATTATTTATATTAAGAGTCATCCCCTCGATTTCCGTCTTTGTTTGGGCATTATGACGGCGAGAAAGGGCGTATATACGTGCATATAGTTCATCATTATCAAAGGGCTTTTCTAAATAATCATCTGCACCTACATTAAGCCCCTCAATCTTGTCATTCACTGTTCCATAAGCTGATATGATAATAACACCAGTGGAAGGATTTTTGTTTTTTATTTTTTCAACTAAGGATAAGCCAATGTCATTTCCATTTATATTTCTATCAAGTAAGGCTACATCATAATCATACCTATCAATATAAGCCCTAGCCTCATCTGTATCATAAACACAATCTACTCTAAACTCTTTTGACAAGTAGGCCCCTACAAGTTCAGATAAAGCCTTATCATCTTCTAACATGAGAATTCTCATACTGTCCTCCTGATCCATGAAATCAACTCAAATACTCCAAAAAATATCGGCTGATGAATCAAATATATCATCAAAGAATGTTGTCCTACACGTGATATAGATTTTGTAAACCTTATTTCTTTCACCTTAAAAGAAAAGAGCTGATGATGCATAAGAAATATCCCAATTAAGACGATGCCAAACCAAGGTGTAAAACTCACCACATCTTCAGTATGAGAAGGAAATCCAAAGTTTTGAATAAAAACCCCTAAAACAGGGTCAAAATGAAAGTACCCTAAATAATACGTTAATAAAAATCCAATGCCAATAAATAATGCAAGGTTTGGCCATCTTAAAAAAGCCAAAGAAAAAAGACTAGCTACTAAGATAAAATGAATCACCCCAAAATATATCCATGAATGCTCGAAGACAATATACGATCCAATAGAAATAATTAAAGAAATAATAAAAAGTTTCACACTTCGTTTAAACACTTTTTTCCAGTCTATGCTATGTGAATATGCCGCGTAAATACTCATCCCAAGTACAAGTAAAAAAGTGCTTAAAATAAGGCTTCGAAAGGCTCTCCATTCAAAATCTACTGTGGTTTGATAATCAGCATAACCAAAATATGCAAGATCATAAGAAAAGTGAAATATAATCATCAAAAGCGTGGCAAATCCACGTAAAAAATCCAATTCGAAATATCTTTTATTCATCTGAGTATTGTACACTATACTTCTTATAAAACAAGACTAAAATTAAGATACAATAGGTCTTACTATAGATAGGAGAGTCCTAATGAATAAAGAAATTTTTAAAAATTATACAATTTTATATGTTGAAGATGATGAGGATGTACGTAAGGTTGCTGTTGAGTATCTAAGCCGTTTATGTAAGACAGTTTTTGAAGCAGAAAACGGAAAAGAAGCACTCAGCGTTTGGCGAGATGAAAGCCCTGATATTATCATTACCGATATTTCTATGCCTAAGATGAATGGTATTGATATGGCAAGATATATACGTGCAGAAGATCAAAAAACACCTATTATTGTTGCGACTGCCTATACGGACCAAGATTATCTACTAAAAGCAGTTGAACTTCAACTTGTTAAATACATAGTTAAGCCTATTACTAAAGATAAGCTTATGGGTGCACTTGAACTTTCAATTGAAAGAATGGAAGATAAGTCAAAGTTTTCACTTCCTTTATCAAAAACATGTTTTTATAATGCTTTTTCAAAAGAAATCACTGAAGATGGGGAACAAATTAAACTAACTAAAAATGAACTTTTATTTTTAGACCTACTTGCCTTCAATCCTTCTAGAGTAGTAACATATGATGAGGTTGAATCTCAAATATGGCCTTATGAGGGAATGAGTTCAGATGCTATCCGTTCTTTAGTCAGAGCCCTTAGAAAAAAACTTCCAGATGATGCACTTGATAATGTCTCAGGAGTGGGTTATAAACTTCGTATTTATGAAGCTTAAAAAGAAAGTCTATTTACACCCTATTTCTTGTACATCTTATAATAATAAAAAGCCCGTCTTCATTTAAAAAAAATTTAAGCCTGTTCCAAATCATAACAAAATAAGAGATTAGTCATTCTTCTAGCTAATCTTTAGTTTGATAATAAACTCTGCGCCTGTATCCGTATTTTCAACTAAGAGTTCACCATTCATGTGCTCATCAATAATCATCTTAGACATGTACAAGCCTACGCCTGTTCCTTGATGTGCTTTGGTAGAAAAGTATGGCTCAAAAATCTTTTCTAAGTCTTGAGGCTCAATGCCACCACCATTATCACTAACAGCTATTTTTGCAAAACCATTTTCTTCATAAATACGTATTGTAATCTTTGCTTCATCTACTTCTTCTAAGACCTCTTGAGCATTTTTAAGCAGGTTTAGTAAGACTTGTATCATCTCATTCTTATAAACAGATAGTCTTAGGTCACATTCATATACTTTTTCTAAGATAACATGATGTTGTTCAAGACCTTTTTCAATTAAGCCTAGGGCTGAATCAAGAAGTTCACATAAGGAAATCTCTTCTTTTTCCTTATCAGGTTTAAAGAAATCTCTAAAATCATCAATAGTATGAGACATATATTCAAGTAGGTTTTCACCTTCTTTGAGTTTAGTGTCAAGATATTCTCGAGAAAGACTTCTTTCATCATACGCCCCATCTATATTCATCATTACATATGACATTTGATTTAAGGGTTGTCGCCATTGATGCGCTATCATAGAAATCATATCTCCCATTGCAGCCATCTTAGACTGTTGAATAAGCATCTTCTCTTTTTCTCTTTGAGCTGATACTTCTATTCGTACCTGTTCTTTAAGAGAATCGTTAAGCTTATGCAGGGCCTCTTCTCTTTGACGAACCCTGTCCTTATAATCAATAAAAATATCAGATATACGGCGTGAAAAACCTAGGGTCAAAAGAATCACTAATACGGCTAAAATAAAAGAAAAAACC
>DTVI01000029.1 GCA_012963655.1 Sulfurimonas sp. | reverse complement strand
AGCAAAGAACTCTACTCACTTATATGTAAAAATATAAACTTTTTGATATTTTTGTTTAAACAGCCCTTTGCAAAAGTTAATGTGAGGTCTTTATTAGATTTTTCAAATTCCCTCAATGAATCTTTTTCTGGGTAAACCCTTCCGGCGAGGTGAACCACAATCTCAATATCCTTTTCCTCCAGGATCCTTTCCCAGTTTTCACAGGTAGGGTTTTCGGGCAATGCGATAAAATCAGTGTTTTTGGGATTTGTTGTGGAACGAACAGTACCGTAAACATTGAAATCAGCGGTTCTGAAAGCTAGAACTGCCTTTTGTCCAATGAAACCATTGGCACCTGTCACAAGTATATTCATGGTTGAGATTCACTCCGAATTGAAAAAACTGGAATGACAGGTGATTGTCAGAGAAACCCTCGGGGAATTTATCAATGTATTAGCAATAACAAGGGTATTGAGCAAGTGGCTCAACAAACCGAAGAAATATTAATTCTTTTGAAATAAAATAAAGAAATTATTAATAGGCAGGGTTTTGCCAGTAAAAAATTGGGAGACAATTAATATTTTTTTATACTTAAATAGATTTTAAAATATCAAAAACTGCAGAGTTTGTACTACAACTTTAAAGATTTGCTATTATTTTGAAGGGGGTAATTATCGAAGAATTCTAAGTCCCACTTTTGCTTTTCTCAAAAACTCACTTCCAGAGCGAATTTTGGATAACTCCCGTAATAGATAAGCCGGCCTTCTATAAAATTTCTTCATAAGGTTTTGCTGCAGGCCTCTCAGTTCATCGTCTTTAAACGCATTATTCCAGAACTGTACTCGGAAATCCTCTTTAGGGTCTTCCGCAAATTTCTGCCAGTAATCACTGGGTATTAAGTTGTCGGCAATCATTCTATCAGTTAGAGCCGTTTTAGGATATGGAGTACAAATTGAGATATTAAAATAATCTGCTCTTATTTCAGATACAAATTCGACTGATTTTTCCATTTCCGAGGTCGTTTCTGTAGGAATGCCAATTATGAGGTAAGCAAATGTTTGGATGCCGGCTTCTCGAGTCATGCGAAATGTTTCTTTTATTTGCTGAAGCGTGACATCTTTTTCTAAATAATCCAAAAGCCTTTGCGAGCCTGATTCCACACCAAAATTAATGCGATTGCAACCTGCCCTTTTTAAAAGATTCAATGATTCTTCATCCAGATTGTCGACCCGGGCACTTATTTTGAAGGTAATCTTTATTCCTTTTTTGATAATAAGTTCGCAGATATCATTTAATCGGTTTTTATGGACTGAAATGGTATCATCGACAATAAAAAAGTCTGTATTTCCTGTTTTCATCAGATACATAATTTCTTCAACTACTTTCTCTGGACTTTTAAACCGGAAAGCAGTTTTGCGAATATCGCAGAACGTGCAAGCGTATGGGCAACCTCTCGAGGTTTGGATAGACATGGAGCGTTTGCCTTCAGAGAGTACATGCGAATATTTGGTGAGGTCCAACAAATCGTACGCGGGAATAGGGAAAGAATCCATATCCCTAATTATTTCTCCAGGACCATTTAAAATTGTTTCAGAGCCTACTTTACAACCCACCCCCTCAACGGATTTGATAGCTTCAATATTGCCATCTTTTAGGGCACGAACCATTTCCCTGAACGGCTTTTCACCTTCACCGTGAACGATATAGTCGACCTCTTTTAAATTTAGTGTTTCTGCGGGGAACAGGTTGACATGCACTCCGCCCAGACAAATTTTTGTGTTCGGGCATGCTTCTTTTGCGACATGGGCTGATTTGCGGACATCCAGAAGAGAAAACGTAAGTGCGCTCATGCACACAAGGTCTGGGTTGCAGCTCTTTATAGATTCATGTAATTCGGGGTACCCGAAGTTCCTTGCCGAGCAGTCAATCAGCTGACATTCAACATCCTCAAAATCTTTTAACATTGCTGCAACACATAACAGGCCCAAAGTAGCTCTAAACTCTCTACCTGCATCTAGTTTTTCAGCAACCGCAGCCCATATTCTTCTGGTATCGGGTTGAATGATAAATAGTACTTTAAACTTGGACCCATTATTCATAATAAATATTTTTTGCTTAAAATTTAGATTTCAAAATAGAGTGTAACTGAACCTCTGGGAATTTTCGCTGTTTGTTTGATCTGCCTAGTCATTTTCAATGAAGTAGGGTAGCTCAATGGCGAGGAAGGTTTTTTTAATCAATCCTGATTTAGAGTGATTAGTAAATGTTACTTTTATTTGCACTCAAACCAACAGAAGGTCTTTTAAAGGGCTTAAGCCGCAAGATATGTTTGTCAGTTACCTGCCTGCAAATTTTACCGTATTTTCGCATGGGCATGAATTAATGTCAATTTGTAGGGGTTATCTGCTTTTCTAGGTCCCTCTAACAGGGAAATATCAAGAAATAGGGTTCTCTAGCGAAAATCGGATTTACCTAGTTTTTATCGGGAGTTCTAACTGAAAAGTTGATCAAAACTGAATAGACAAGGAAATAAAAGGTTTGCCAGTTCTATTGATACCCAATTATATTAAAAGGCCGGATTCAAACACAGGCACTTTGAGCAAGACCCATCGTTTGCATGAAAACAGTGTTTACCTTATGCACATCGTATTTTTCGACAGCCAAATTTCGTCCTTTTGGTCCCATTTGATCAATCAATCCAGGATCCTTGATAAATCGCTCCATGGCTTGTACTAGGGCGTTTGCATCTTTAACGGGGATCAAAAAACCATTTTCAGAATCTATTACTGTTTGCCGACACCCTGGCGTATCTGTTGTTATTACTGGACGGCCCATCGACATGGCCTCAAGGACTGTTCTAGGGGTCCCTTCCCTGTAAGAAGGGAGAACATACACACTGGCTTCTGCGATATAGGGGCGTACATCGTTTGTGTAGTCAAGAATTTCAATCACTCCACTTTGCTTCCATTTTTGATATTGCGATATGTCAATCGATGAGGGATTGCTGTCAGGACGTGTGACAAAACGTAAAATAACGTCAGGATAGCGTTCTTTGATAATTTTAGCGGCTTCCACGTACTCGAAAACACCTTTTT
>DTVI01000028.1:11568-12004 GCA_012963655.1 Sulfurimonas sp. | reverse complement strand
TCCTTATCTCTTTCCAAGTTCGCACCTAGTAAACTTCAGAATTTTCAAAAAACCAACATACCTAAGATATACATATTTCGAAGCATGCATGTATAAAACTAAAAGTCTAATGCATAATTATGAAAAGAGATCTATCTTAAAAGAAGAAAGAAATATTGGCTTTGAAGATGTGATTTAATCACTTAAAAATGGTCATTTACTGGATGATATTTCTCATCCTAATAAAGAAAAATATCCAAATCAAGACATCTTTATTATTTTCATAAGAATTAAGGATTATGATCTGTCAACATTATTTGAGTACTTTTCTGAGGAACAAACCCTTTTATACCTAAGTTACTAGCTTTTAAATGATTAAGAGTGACAAAATAAAAAACCCATATACATATTGTCTAAACTTCATTAGATAATTAATGACTTTAAGATAATATTGTTT
>DTVI01000028.1:2336-11542 GCA_012963655.1 Sulfurimonas sp. | reverse complement strand
CCCATTTTCTAAGATATTTAAGGGATAATAATATAAACAAAAAAGGTATAGGACAAACCTTTCAAAGGCCAACAGAGCCAAGGCGGAAGCTGAATTTTTGAAGTAGAGCCTAAATATCCATATACATGTCACCCTATCATCTATTTATAGCAGCAGGGTTGTCAACTGAAATATAATAAAGTCATACCAAAGTATGGCGTCAGTACTAAATATAAGAACAAAATTAGTATTGGTTCACGACAAATTTTAAAATACAAATAAACAGGGCATACCTCAATGCAATTACAAACATATATTAATGAAATAGAGTCCATACTAGATATACATACTCAAACTTGGAAATATACATGTATTATTACCATCTTATAGTTTCTTACAAGGGCACTAATTATTTTGGCTGGCAAGACCTAGGTGAAAAAGACCAAAGACCCAGTATTCAAGCAAGTATCCATCAAATACTCAAAAAGATATGTAAATATCAAGAGTGTACCATTTCCTCTGCAAGTCGAACTGACGCAGGTGTTCACGCACAGGGACAAGTTGTAAAAATTTCTATCCCCCTATCAATCGACTCAGAAAAACTTCTTCTTGGTATGAATTCATTATTGCCTGATGATATCCGTATCCTACAATGTAAATCCTGTGCCCCAGAGTTTAACCCAAATAAGGACTGCAAGAGTAAAGAGTATCATTATTACTTTTGCGCTGATACCGTCTATAACCCCGTTTTTAATGATATCGTTACGCATATCCCTACTAATACTAAAAACTCGACTACAGGGCCTCTTGATATACAACGTATGCAGCAAGCTTGTAAACTTTTCATTGGGGAACATGACTTTTATAACTTTGCAAAACGAGATACCAATATAAGTTCAAGTTTTCGCACTATTTTTAGTTGTGAGATAGTAGAAGTTCCAAGTTCAAGTTTTGGCAATAAAATCTATTACCTTAAGGTCGTGGGAAAAGGATTTTTAAGATATATGGTTCGGTATATGGCGGGTGCTTTATTTGCACTAGGTAAAAAGCAGCTTAGTCTAAATGATATTGAGGAAGCACTACTACATCATAAAGACGAGAAAATTAGTTCTAGAGCCAAGTCAAAAGGGCTACATTTGATTCAAGTCAGTTATTACACTTAGTTAAAGACCTGAGATAGGATTTCTCTATATAATTAATTTCTCCACTTTTTTTCATTTGCTCTAAAATTGGAAGTATCTTTGCAATGAGATGCGTATTTTTAGCATGTACAAAATGATAAAGTTTTAATTTTTTTAACACAGGACTGATTCTTTTAATATCTTTGTATTGTGCTCGTAAACAAAGCCTAATAGCTGCTTTTTTCGGTACCACTATAAGATCTGTTTTATCATCCTTCAGGGCATCAAAGGCCTGTATAAATGTACTTACATAGTCTTTATCATAGGCTTGTGTACTTTTTTCTATAAATTTGGTTCCCTTGATAATCGTAAAATCATACTTTTTTAAATCATCCCATTTACTAATGTATAAATTTGGAGTTTTGCTAAAGGCAACCGCTTCAACATCAACTAAAGAAACAGGTACTTGTACAAGATTAGGATAAAGCTTTGAAATATCCGCAATACGAGCAACTTCCCCATCAACTTGTCCTGAATTTGAAGCCTTTAAAGATATTTCTGATGAAAAAGAAATAACTTGTATAGAAATATTTGCTCTTTCATAAGCCTTAATTAGTATTTTTGAAGCAATAGCCATAGCAACATTCTCATTAGCATAGCTGAAGGTATAGGTTTGTGCTAAGAGTAAAAAGGGGAAAAGTAGTAAGAAGACTTGTTTCATGTAAGTAGTATAGCACAAAAAGTTTACAAAAAATATCACATATTTTATCAAACTTTTTACCTTCTTAAACTATACTAAGAAAATTTTATTTCAGGATACTTATTTGTCTAAAACTATAACTATTATCGATACCTTTGGCTTTTTATTTCGTAGCTTCTTTGCCCTACCCCCACTTCGTAATGCAGAAGGCTTTCCTACTGGGCTTTTAACAGGTTTTACTAACTTTATTGCTAGTGTTGAAAAAGAGCACAATACAGACTACATTGTTTTTGCTCTTGACATGAAGGGACCTACATTTAGAAATGAGATAGATCCTGAGTATAAGGCAAACCGTCAGCCCCCTCCTGAAGACTTAGTTGCTCAACTTCCTATTGCTATAGAATGGGTTGAGAAAATGGGTTTTACTACGGTATCTAAGTCAGGATATGAAGCCGATGACATGATTGCTTCTGTGGCTAAGATTGCCGTTGCTGCGGGGATGAAAGTACGTATTGTTTCCCATGATAAAGATTTATATCAGATGATTGATGATGGAAATGTTATTGTTGTAGACGCGATAAAGCGAAAAAATATGGATGAGGCAGCTTGTATTGAAAAGTACGGTATTCGTCCTGATCAATTTACCGATTATCAGTCCCTTCTTGGAGATAGTGCGGATAATGTTCCTGGTGTTAAGGGTGTAGGAAAGGTAACGGCGCAAAAGCTATTAACACAGTTTGAAACCCTTCAAGGTATTTATGATAATCTTGATGACGTAAAGCCTGCAGGTGTGCAAAAGAAGCTTCGTGATTTTGAAGAAGATGCTTGGCGCTCACAAAAACTTGTTACCTTAGTGGATGATCTTTTTGAAAGCATAGACTTTACAAGCTACATCCTTCCTACAAACAATCCTTTCTTAGGCATAGTCGATGACTTGCATAAGTATGAGTTAAATGGAATTCTTAGACAGTTAAAGGCAAAAGGAATGATAGAAGACATTTCTCCAACTAAGCCTGCTGAAAAAGAGATACCAAGAGAAGTATTTGAGTCTGTATTACTTGACAGCGAGGCTAAGCTTTTTGATGTGATTAATGCTATAGACAAAGATTCTATCATTGCCTTAGATACAGAAACAACAGGTTTAGATGACAGTAAAGACAGTCTTGTTGGTTTTTCTTTTGCCCTAGATGATACAAAAGGATATTATGTTCCATTAGCCCATGCTTATCTTGGAGTTGGAGATCAAATTTCTAAGGAGATAGGTGTTCGTGCCTTACGTAAACTACTAGAATTTAAAGTAGTCGGACATAATCTAAAGTTTGATCTGAAATTTATCTGCCCTTATCTTGGGATAAAGTCTTATATTCCTTATGCGGATTCTATGTTACTTGCTTGGCTTGTTAATTCTGAAAAGCCCGTAGGTCTTGATAAACAAGCAGACTTATACTTTAAGCATAAGATGATTTCTTTTAAAGATACAGTCAAAAAAGGTGAGAACTTTTCATCTGTTGCCTTAGAAGACGCGGCTGCTTACGCAGGTGAAGACGCCCTAATTACTTATAAGTTATATTTTCGCCTTTTAGAACAGTTAAAACTTCAAGATGCTGAGCATTTAATACAAGAAGCCAAAGATATTGAGTTTCCATTTATTCAAACACTTATTGAGATGGAAGGCGCAGGGATTAAGGTTGACACAGACTTTCTTCAAGGCTTTAAAGATGAAACAGAAGTGCTTTTAACTGAGCTTCGTGAAAAGATTTATACTCTTGCAGGAGGAGAATTTAATATTAACTCAACCAAGCAATTAGGCGTAGTTCTTTTTGAAACACTTGAACTTCCTGTGGGAAAGAAAACAAAAACGGGTTATTCAACAGATGAAAAAGTCTTAAATGGTCTTTTTGATGCACATGATATTATCCCTGCTTTATTACATTACAGAGAAGTCTTTAAGCTGTACTCAACTTATATCAACCCTCTTCTTGAACTGGGACTTGAGAAAGAAGACAAACGTATACATACTTCTTTTTTACAAACAGGAACAGCTACCGGACGTTTAAGTTCTAAGAACCCTAACCTACAAAATATCCCTGTTCGCTCACCAATGGGGGCAAAGATTCGTCAAGCCTTTGTAGCAGAAGAAGGAAAGACCTTAATCGGGATAGATTATTCACAAATAGAATTACGCTTACTTGCGCACTTTTCTCAAGATCCAACCTTATTAAATGCCTTTGCTCATGATAAAGATATTCACAGACAAACCGCTGTGGCCATCTTTGGTGAAGAACTAGCAGATGAAAAACGTAATGTGGCTAAGACTGTAAACTTTGGTCTTTTATATGGAATGGGGCCAAAAAAACTTTCAGTTGATATTGGCGTTACAACAAAAGAGGCAAAGCTCATTATCGAATCTTATTTTGAGAATTTTCCTACTGTTAAGACCTTTTTACGCTCTATTGCAGATGGGGCTAAGGAGATTGGATATGTTGAAACACTTCTTAGAAGACGTAGATACTTTAACTTTGAGTCGGCACCTCCAATGATAAAGGCTGCTTATGAAAGAGAATCCGTCAATACTGTTTTTCAAGGTTCAGCGGCAGATTTAATTAAGCTTTCTATGAACAAGATTCACGCGCACATAAAAACTCAACATTTAAATGCCAAAATGTTACTTCAAATTCATGATGAATTGATTTTTGAAGTAAATGAAAATGAGGCAGAAGAGTTGGCAAAGACCTTTAAAGACATAATGGAAGATATTTATACCATCGCTGTACCCTTACGTACATCCGTAAATATTGGAAAGAACTGGTCCCTATTAAAGTAATGATGTAACATTATCTTAACATTGACAAGCTAAAATACAAACAATTTAACTAAAAAGACAAACTATGAACAAACTATTTAAAATAATATCTTCTATGAAGCTAACAGCAAGCCTTTTAACAATATTTGCTGTATCTGTGGGCGTAGCGACCTTTATCGAGAGTGACTTTTCAACACAAACAGCTCAGGCCGAAGTATATTCAGCCCTTTGGTTTGAAGGACTACTTGCTCTTTTAGGGCTAAACCTTATCTCTGCAATGATTAAAAACTCTATGTTTAATGTGAAAAAATGGAACGTTGTTCTATTTCACTCTTCATTTTTAGTAATTTTAATTGGTGCAGCAGTAACGCGTTTTGCAGGATATGAAGGAAGTATGCATATTCGTGAAGGTGAAACTGAGAACCGTATCACTTCAAGAGAGACTTATATTCAAGCTATTTTCACGAATCCTCAAAGAAAAAACCAGTATAAGAAGCGCGTGCTTTTATCTGAAATCAGTCATAATCATTTTGATGAAGATATCAAGGTAGATGCTGAGAGTGTTAATATCAAGCTTCTTCAGTATATTCCTAATGCTTCTTACCAAGTGGTTGAAGACAAGGAAAATGGTATTACTATCTTAGACATGATGGTTTCTATGGGTGGACAGGGCAAGACTATGAAACTGAAGCAAGGTGAGTATATAGAGTCTGAAGACTTAATTCTTAACTTTGGTTCAGATATTCAAAGTGATAAAAAAATGGTTAATATTACTTATAAGGATGGACACTTACGTATGTCTAATCCTTTAGAATTTCAAACCCTTAATATGGGAACGAAGAAGTCTGCTACTCTTGCTATTGGAGAGGCTAATGAGTTTAATACTCGTATGCTATATCAAAGTGAAAAGACTAACTTTGTACTTAAAAGCGTTATGCCTTATGCCAGTGAAAAACTTGTATCTATGTCAGTAAAAGGTTCTCGTAATCGTCTTCAAGATGCACTTAAAATGCAGGTTACATATAAGGGTGAAAGCCAAGAACTTATTATCGTTGGTAGTGAGGGCGCAGTTGGATTTGAAAAAGTGGCAAGCTTTGATGGTATGAAGGTTGAGCTTTCTTATGGAGCTGTTATTAAGACTATTCCTTTTTCATTAAAGCTTATTGACTTTGAACTAGAAAGATATCCGGGTTCTATGAGCCCTGCTTCTTATGCTTCTGAAGTTATCTTAATTGATAATGTAGATAATGTTAAGACCCCTTATAGAATTTACATGAACCATATCTTAGATTATAAAAACTTTAGATTTTTTCAATCTTCTTATGATAAGGATGAAAAAGGAACTGTATTATCAGTAAACAATGATCCGGGAACACTACCTACTTATATAGGTTATGTAATGCTTGCAATTGGTTTATTTTCTCAATTTTTCATGTCTAATGGACGTTTTAGAAAGCTTATGAAAAAAGGTAGAAAATACGCAGACCAAAGAAATGCCCTAGCCCCAGCCTTAGTAGCTATGCTTCTTATCTTTTCTGCTGATTCAGTTAAGGCCGAAGAGTTAAATGAAGTGGTTAAAACAATTACCTCTTTTGATAAAGAGCATGCGGCTAAGTTTGGTGAGCTTATCTCACAAGACAGCTCAGGACGAATGAAACCCCTTAACACCTTAAATGTTGAAATTGTAAACAAGGTACATGGTGGAACAATTGCGGGAATGACAGCGGATCAAATGGTTCTTGGAATGATGGTGAGACCTGATGCATGGAGAGAAATCAACCTTATAAAGATTAAGCATAAGGGTATTAATGAGATACTTGGAATTGATGAAAAATTAAAATATACATCTTTCTCACAGTTTTTAGAAGTACCTGAAAACCTTCAAGGATATAAGCTACAAGAAGCCATTTCAAATGCTGTTTCAAAAGATCCTGCTCATAGAAATAAGTTAGATAAAGAACTTTTAAAAGTAGATGAACGTTTTAATATCGTGTATATGGTGTTTACTGGTTCCGTTTTCAAACTTTTCCCAAAACCAGCAGATGAAAACAATAAATGGTACGCAACCATTGAAGCCCTTCAAAGCTTTAAAGAAGATGATGCCTTAAAGGTTAGAGAGGTAGCTGTTGCATACTTTATGGGAATAGAAGAGTCAATTAAAACAGGTAATTGGTCTGCTGCTGATAAAGCCATTGGCGAAGTAGTAAAATACCAAAAATTTTATGGGGCTGATGTTTATCCAAGTGAAAATAAAATAGCTGCAGAAATCTTTTATAATCAATATAATGTGTTTGAAAAGTTAATGCCGTATTACCTTTTAATGGGTATTTTACTTCTAGTGTTAAGCTTTGTACAAATCCTAGCACCACGTTTCAAGTTAGGCCTTATAACTAAGGGAGCAACGGGTTTATTAATCATATTCTTTGTACTTCATTCTATTGGCCTTTTAACACGTTGGTACATCTCAGGTCATGCACCTTGGTCAAATGGATATGAGTCTATGATATATATTGCTTGGGCAACTGTTCTTGCAGGTTTTATCTTTTCCAGACAGTCGGTGATCACCTTAGCAGCGACTGGAATATTAGCAGGTATTATTCTTTTTGTGGCTCATTTAAACTGGATGGACCCTCAAGTAACGAATCTAGTACCTGTACTTAAGTCTTACTGGCTTTCTATTCATGTTTCTATGATTACCGCTTCTTATGGTTTCTTAGCTCTAGGAGCTCTTCTAGGCTTTATTGTATTGCTTTTATTTGCAATGCGAACTAAGGGCAATGAAAAGCGTATTAACCTAGCCATCCTTGAGATTAACACTATTAATGAAATGGGACTTATTGTAGGTCTTGTTCTATTAACCGTTGGTAACTTTTTAGGTGGTGTTTGGGCAAATGAATCTTGGGGTAGATACTGGGGTTGGGATCCAAAAGAAACATGGGCCTTAGTAAGTATCTTACTTTATGCTGTAGTTATTCACCTTAGATTTATTAAGGCACTTTACACACCGTTTAACTATGCTGTGGTCTCTTTACTAACATTCTCGTCTATTATCATGACTTACTTTGGCGTGAACTACTACCTAGCTGGTATGCACTCTTACGCTAAGGGTGATCCTGTACCTCTTCCTGACTTCGTGCCATGGACTTATGCCGTTATCTTCTTACTTATCTTAGTAGCTGCGAGAAATAGAAAAATAGCTTAGGCAGTTTTCAAAGAAAAATTTTCTTAAGGCCATTTAGAAATAAATGGCTCAGTTTCTTCTTATACAACCCTTCCCTTCTTCCTATCTTTAAAAAAATTACTCTTTAAACTTTAGAGCTGTCCTTTATATATAACTCAAATATAGCTATAATATGAAACTTAATTTTATGGAGATAAGATGTATATTGAAGCACACGAAGTACAAGAAGTAGCTAATGCTATGATGAATATGTTACATGAAGATGAATTAGAAGTTATTAATAATTTTTACGAGGCAGTTAAATCAAAAGATATAGAAAAGATTGATGAACTTTTTACAGCTCTTTTAGCTGAGATGGAAGTTCACTTTAAAACAGAAGAAGATATGATGGAACAAAATGCCTACCCAGACGCTGGAATGCATCAAAGTGATCATGACCTTATGCGTAAGAAATTAACAAAGTTCCATAAACGATGGGAAGTACTTAAGGGTCCAAAAGAGGTATTAAACTTCTTAGACAAAGACTTTAAAAAGTGGTATACCGCCCATGTTGCGAAATGGGACGCAAAAGCTGCACCACTACTAGGATAAATATAAAGGGTTACTAATGCCAGCAAATATGCCAGCTATTATTTATGGAACTGCATGGAAAAAAGAGTCGACTAAAGACCTTGTCATTCAAGCAGTCAAAACAGGTTTTAAGGGTATTGATACCGCTTGTCAACCTAAGCATTATAATGAGGCAGGTGTAGGTGAAGCCCTTGTTGCCTTAGAAAAAGAAGGTTACTTTAGAGAAGAGCTTTTTATACAAACAAAGTTTACTCTTTTAGAAGGGCAAGA
This sequence comes from Sulfurimonas sp., assembly GCA_012963655.1. GTDB lineage: Bacteria > Campylobacterota > Campylobacteria > Campylobacterales > Sulfurimonadaceae. The sequence goes on along the minus strand of DTVI01000028.1, from coordinate 2,918 downwards.
CCCTCTGGATGTACCTTATGATAAGGCAGCTGAACTAGATATTCAAGTAGCACAGTCTTTTGAAATGTCAAAGAAAAACCTACACACAGATTATGTTGATTCCCTTGTTTTACATTCTCCACCTAACAATTTTGAAGAACTCCATATGATATGGAAAGAAATGGAAGAAATAGCTATTAGAGGTGAGGCTAAACAGCTTGGTATCTCGAATCTATATGATATTGGGCTATTAGCAGACTTGTATCAAATGGCTAAGATAAAACCCTCAGTAGTACAGAATAGGTTTTATAAAGACACTCACTATGACAAACAAATACGTAAGTTTTGTAAAGATCATAATATCACCTACCAGAGTTTCTGGACTCTCACTGCAAACCCACATCTACTAAAAAATCAAAAATTGATTGATCTTGCCATAAGATACAATAAAAATGTTGTACAGATTTTCTTTGCCTATCTCAATCATATAGGAATTACTCCTTTAACGGGTACAACCGACTTAGAACATATGCAAATTGATTTAGAAAGTTTTGATATAAATTTAGAAAAAGATGATATTTTGAAACTTGACTCTTTGTTTTA
>DTVI01000028.1:0-2236 GCA_012963655.1 Sulfurimonas sp. | reverse complement strand
GCTGCTGCGCTGTCCATAGTTTGAATATGGTGAAGTATCCATGGGCTTAAACCACCTTGGATATGCGTATATATAGCTCTAGGGTCTTGGTTTTTCTGAAAATACTTGGTTAAGGCTGTGAGCTCTTTAATATGTCTATCATGCTCAGCCTTATGTGTAAAATAATCAGAAAAGTCCGCATCTTGCATAAGCTTTTCTTCATCAGCAAAGTGCTTGATGGAATGTTCAACATACTCAGCTAATACCTTTGTAACTTCTGCAATATCATTTGCTCTTGCAACTCTATCAAGTTTTTGAACTAATAACATCTCTTCCAAATGGTTGTCATTCATGCTAGGCACAGCAAGCATTGGTAATTGGTCTTGTGTAATCATAGTATCTTCCTTATTTCGCTAAAAGCTTATCTAACTCATCAGCATAAATGATTTCTTGTTTAAGAAGTATTTCGGCTAAGTTTTCTATAACAGACCAATATTCATTTACTAAATGTTTACTACACTCATCACCCATAATCATCCATGTTTCAAGAGCTGTATCTATCTTGTCATGGTAATGGTTTGTATCTTTGTTGCTAACAGAATTTGCGTCCATCACACCATTAATATTAATGTATCCAACTTCTACATCCATTCCATAATGAGCAATAGCTGCGTACGCATCACGAGTCGCTTGTTGTAAGTCGTTTGAAGCGCCTGTATCCATACCATCTATCTCACCAAAACGTTTGATTTGGGCAGTTCGTCCAGCGAAAGAGATACAGATTTTATTTCTAAAGTCTTTAACGGTCATATTTTCTTGAACATCATTATAATTAGTTGCCGTAAAGTGTTCGTTATTATCTCTAGGCGTTAAGCTGACATGTTCAATTACAACGTGAGGCATTAATATCTTAGATACAACAGCGCGTCCTGCCTCATAAATAGCAGTTTCTTTAAACATCTGTTCAGGAGAAAGATAAGACTGTTGAGTACCATATTTAAGAGCGTTAATTTGTTCTATTAAGATCTCTTGTGTAATAGAATCTAAGCTATGACGTAAACAGTAAAAAGAAGACTCTTTTCCTAACATTTCAAGCTGAGACCCTGTAAAGCCTGTTGTGTACATTAACAGTTTTTTCATATCAAACGAGCCGCTTGTAGGCTTCTCTTTAATAATTCTGTCTAAGAAGTATTGTCTTGCGTCTTTATCAAGGTTATTGATTTCAATATGAATCTCAACACGCCCTGGTCTAATAATAGCACTGTCAATGTTTTCTTTATAGTTAGTAGCAGCAATAACAAAGATGTCTTCGCCTTTTCTACCTGAGAAACCATCCATTTCTGATAAAAGTTTGTTAATAGGAACTTCTCTACCATTCTCGCCATCACGCTTTCCAAGAGTATCTATCTCATCAATAAAGATAATAGCAGGAGCATAAGCCTTAGCCTTTTCAAAGATAAGCTTAGTTTTTTCAGGGTTTAATAACTCTAGACCTGTAGTAGAAATAAATGGTAGGTCTGCTTCTTTAGCAAAGGCTTTAGCAAGCATAGTCTTACCTGTACCTGGAGGTCCATAAAGTAACATACCCTTAGGTGGTTCGATATTAAATTTATCAAGAAGCTTAGGCTCTTTAAAGAAGTTAATTACCTCATTAAGTCTTTGTTTAGCTACATGATGACCCGCTATATCATCAAAAGAAACATTAGGAATATCAAAAACAAGACCATCTTCACTAAAGTCTTTAATTCTAATTACCTGAGTCAACTTACAAGTAGTTATCTTATAGGTGATAACACCATTTTTCTCAGTAATTACATCTTGAATTTCAAGAGTAGTGTTTTTTCTAAACAACTCTCTTACAAGTGTTTCATTATCTACAAGAGGATTAACTCTGTCTTTTAAGAAGGCAACTGCTTCTTTAGAAAGCACTGTCTTTATTTCTTTAAAGGTAGCGAGAGGTTTATTCGAGTCTTGCATAAACTGAGTGATTCTGTTAAAAAAGAAGGTACTTACCTTTTCTTTAATACGTCTTGCATCAAGTTCAGGTGCAAAGTTAAGCATCTGAATCTTTAAGAAGTCATCAAAGTTTTTAGATACTAAAAATTCTATCTTGTATTGCTGATAAAATTCAGTGATATAGTTGATAAACACTTTCTTAGAAATCTTTTCAAAGGCATTATATTCAAGCTTATTAAAAAGGACAATATTTGCCTTAGAAAATCTAGAAATAAAGACAGTGCTTTCTAAAGAAGCAGTT
>DTVI01000027.1 GCA_012963655.1 Sulfurimonas sp. | reverse complement strand
AGTTGCCCTGACACTGCCTTGTCTGTTTTTTGCCGAAGCGATCGCGGGCGTATTTGGTCTCAATGCGGACACCACCGCTAGTGCTGCCGAATTTATCAGGATGCTCTCGATATTCAATATCGCGTTTGCCGTAAATATGGTGTTGGGGGCGGCCCTGCGAGCTTCGGGAGATACTAAAACGCCGTTATGGATTGGCGCAATAACCAATATTATCAACGTTATACTGGTGTATTTACTGGTGTTTGGTCTTTATGGTTTTCCTGAAATGGGTGTGTCAGGAGCAGCTCTGGCGAACGGACTGTCTTTTACCTGTAGTGCTATTATTCTACTGGCGCTCTGGTACGGAAAAAAAATCCGGATATCAGTTGGCGGCAAGGGTTCTTTAACCAGAGTCCGCTTTAAGCAACTATTTCAGATTGGTTATCCAGCTGGACTGGAGCAACTGGTTTTCCAGTGTGGTTTTATCGGTTTCCTGCTAATTATCGCGAGTTATGGTACGGCGCCTTATGCGGCTTATGGCATCGGTGTGCAGATCCTGAGCCTGTCCATGGTTGTCGGTTTCGGTTTCTCAGTGGCAGGCGCCACCCTGGTAGGGCAATACCTGGGCGCTCAGCAACCGGATATGGCAGAACGTCAGGGTTGGCGGGCGACCTGGCTTGCTATTGCCAGCATGATGGCCATGAGCTTTGTCGTTATGGGTTTTGCAGGCGATATTGCCAGCTATCTGATTGATGATGACCAGGTAGTCCACTATGCCGTTATCTTCATCTATATTCTGGGCATTGCGCAACCGCTGATGGGCATAGAATTTACGCTCAGTGGCTGCCTGCGGGGGGCCGGTGACACCCGTTACCCTCTGCTAACGACCATGGTCGGCCTGGTTGGGGTTCGTGTGGGCCTGGCCGCTTTATTTACCTACCTTGGCTTTTCTGTCGATTGGATATTCGGCGCGCTGATCGGCGATTACGTTATAAAAGCATTGATGCTGACCTATCGATTTCGTTCAGGTCGCTGGAAGAATAAGATGAAGCGCTACCACTAGCTGTTAATCTGAGCGAAATCCAATGGGTAGTTCCGGGGCTTACAAGCTACTTTTACTGTATAAAAATACAGGCTAAGATTGCGGCATGATAATGCCATCAATTGACCCGGATACAACGCCGCTTTACTACCTGGATAATTTTCGTTATCTCATCACCTTTGTGACCGCTCGATATCATAATTTACTCAATGCTCGGGAAAAATTATTCCTGACCCGGTTTTCTGATCTACCCCTGTCAGCGCAGGCGCTGTATGTACGCCTTCTACAAAGAAAAGGCCCTTATTTCAGAGTCGATAAAATTCGTTACACAGAAATACCTGCAATAGAAGCAAGCTTGGAAAGCCTTTGTCAGCAGGATTTCGCTATTTCAAGCGGTTTGAATCAGACCCATGTACAGGTCGCCATGCGCAATAAGACTGAATTACTCGAACTGTTGCCGAGTGACCAGTGCAAGCCGAGTCAATTGAATCGAAGTCAGGTCGTGTCACTCATCGTTGCAGGGGATGTGAAGGTTCCCCGATTGAATATTGTTCGGTTGGGTTTTCTGGATATCCTGGATCGTTTCAATTTCCTGTTTTTTGGTAATTCAAACCAGAACCTGAATGAATTTGTATTGCATGAGATAGGGGTAATGCCTTATGAGGAGTATGCGATCGATAGTGCCAAGCTGTTTCGCCAGCGCAGTGACATTGATGAAGCCCTGTGCCTGAATATGATTAAACGGTCGGCTACAATACTAGGCGCTGAAATTATGGAAGCCACCCGAAAACCGAGGAAATTGCCAGCGCCAGAGGCGATTGCTAGCCCCGCACAGCGGGCAACCTATTCACTGCAGTTGGACGCGCTTATTGATATCCTTCCAGCCAGGCCCGCTGCAGGTTTCCTGTCAAACCAGTTTGATCGACTGGTGTTGAAACTGGCAGGCTATTGTGAACGGTTGGAAAACCTGGCAAGGGCACGCCGTCTTTATGGTTTGACGCAATTGCCCCCGGCCAGGGAAAAACTCGGTCGGCTGTACCAGAAGATCAATGAACTGGATGCGCTGCAACAGCTTTGTGTTGCCATGCTAGCCGATCCGAAAACGGAAGCGGAGGCTGTATTTGCAGAAAAAAAATTGATTAAGCTGGTATCGGCGACCGCTGATAATCACTTCCGCGTGCCTGCCGGTCGACCAGCAGCGCCGGCTAGTAAACCTGCCATCAAACCGACCGTTAATATTGAAACCATCGCTTTCGCCGTTCGAGAAGAAGATAGTATTGAATCCCAGGTGATTGACTGGTACGAAACCCAGAACAAACAAGCCCAGTTTGTCGAAAATCACCTGTTCACTGGCTTATTCGGCCTAGCTTGCTGGGATATTATATTCTCCCCAGTACCGGGCGCCTTTTTTCATCCATTTCAACGCGGTCCGGCGGATCTTTATAGTGGTCAGTTCAGGCAAGCCAGACGCCTTGCCTTTGACAAGCGGTTCACGGAGTTGCTGCGGCAAGGCCAACTTGAAATCCAGATCAGCCAGTGCTTTGACGAGAAATTTGGGCGAATTAATCCATTTGTGAACTGGCGCCGGATCGCATTATCCGATTTCTGTCGATTTGCTGAGGTGATAGATCCTTTGGTTCTGACACAGGTTTTTGGCAGGATCCTCGACGATCCAAGGCAACACTGCTCCGGTTTTCCCGATCTCCTGGTCTGGCATGGAAACCAGTTTGAACTAGTAGAGGTAAAAGGCCCTGGCGATAGACTTCAGGATCATCAGCGCCGATGGCAGCAATTCTTTCTGGAAATTGGTCTGCCGGCCAAGGTCCTGCATGTTGTTGACCAAAAGGATAGCGATGAATCCGGGGCCGCAGCGAGCTTTAGGCATGCCTGACCAGATACTGCAATTTGAGGTATCGGTCACTGCGCTTGCCTGTTTTGAGCGGCAGGGTGATATTAATGCTCGTCTCAGCAGCCAGAGTTCGGCGATGGAAGGTATTCGAGGACACCAGGCGGTTCAGGCTGACAGACCAGCCGGATACCAAAGAGAGCGATCAGTCACTCTTTGCCTGAAACAGGACC
>DTVI01000026.1:32930-36012 GCA_012963655.1 Sulfurimonas sp. | reverse complement strand
CTTCTACTGTACTAAGGGTGCCCGACATTAATAAGGTATAAAAGCTATTGTAGTTAATAGCTTCTACTACTAAGAGCCAGTGTAAGGTCTTTATATAAGGATCATAAGCAGAATCTTTAAAGGTATCTAATACCGGATATGGCTTTAAGATTTCTTTTGACTTTCCTATACTATAAGGAAGATAAACCAGTAAAGCAAAAATAAGAATTTTTGCTAGCAGTTTAGCCGAAAAGATTTTTAAAGAGTTATCCTTATGAAAATATAAGAACATGATAAGGACTAAGACAGATACAATATTTAAAAGTCCTGCCACCAAAGACATAAAAATAGCAAAAGGAGGGATGTATAACATCTTAATGGCTGTGTCTCCATATTCGGCTAACTTAATGTCAAAGTCAGCTTCTTCAGGAAAGGCTTGATCATAATATTTAGAACGTAACATTGGTTTATATAATCTTTCATAAAAACCTGTAAAGTCACCCTCTAAAATCATTTGATACATAATTTTTCCATACCGCTTCTCTTTATACTGAAGCATAATCTCTTTTCTGTACTCATTAGCAAACTGATTAAAAGACAGGCCAAGTTGTACCTTTACAATCCCCGTTTTTCCTGCGAATTCTTCTTGAAGTTTTCGTTTATGCTTTTGAAATTGGGCATCAACTGTCTTCATATAGCCTGCGATATACTCTTTTTTGGAATAATTAAAACTTTGACTTACATTAATGCCTCTACTGCGTAACTGTTTAACAACTTTTTCACGTATACTAGGATGTTTAAAAAACTTTTTTTGAGAAAGATTTAAAGGTAAATCATGATGATCTTTTTTCCACTTTGAAAAAGTTTCTTCTTCAATCACCTTTGCGACCCTGCGTGTGGCGGGACAAATATTTCCCTCACACCAACGTCTAGGATTAATATCATGTCCAAAATACTTTTTCATAATCCCTTCATATTCTTCCTTACCCATAATAGAACCGTCTTTTACAAAATAACCAATAAGATCTCTATTAAGCTCCGTTGCCTCAGATAAGTTTTTATTTAAGACATTTGTATATTGACGCACGTTAATTCTGTATTTTGTATATTCACGTTTTAGGTCTTTGGTGAATTTTTTGTATTTAATGTTCAGTTGTTCTTTAGAATCAATCTTAGAAAACTTTTTATTAACACCGGCAATACCATCACTGTATAAGTCCCAGTCTTCTTGAATTCTTAAGGCCATATCCTCAAATCGGTAACGCGCCTCATTATAATCTTCTTGAAAATACTTATGTATATAAATATCAAAAAAACTTTCTTTTCCACGAGAAACAAATTTCTTAATTAAGTCCTTATCAATCTGCGTTAATAAAAATAGGTTTGAAATCATCACCTTGTCATAAATAGATAAGTGATTTAAGTTTTCTTTGGGGATAAAAGAAGAATACCCTAGCTTTCCCGTTAGCATCCCATACTTAAAAAGCTCAATATAATATGACTCATAACGTTTATCTTTATTTTGTTTAACAATTTCAAAAACAGCCTTGTTCAGACCCTTATGAATAGCAAAATATGTTGATACCGTTAAAAGCAGTATTACAATAAGCATAACACCTTGATGAAATTCAAAGAACTTTTTAACTACTAAGTAATAAAAAGGGATAATCAAGAGCGTAATTCCCACAGAAGAGATACGATTACCAAAGCTTTCTAAGGTTTGAAGTAAGTCTTGGTCTACATGCGTTGACGTTACGACATCAATTACAAAACCATTATAATAAGACTCAAAACCAAGATAAATAAGTTTAGCAACAATGAGTACTATCATAAAATAAAAACCCATATGAGGAAATTCAATAGTCTTCATTTATAAACCCTCGCTAAAATCAATGAACTCTTTATGTGAAGGTAATTGGGTTGTTGTTTTCAAGTTTCTATTTGTTTTTTTAACATTTATCTTATGCTTTTTATGCCTAATCTTTCCCTTAGAATCAAATTCTGCCTCTTCATTAAAAATATGAATCTTATAAATTCCGTCTATGGTCTTATACTTTCCCGTTTGAAAAATTTCTTGGGTATACGCTACAGCGTAATTCATATCTGCGTCATCTGGAAGGTACAAGACAGATTCTTTTGGAAGATTAAAGTCAGAGCGTTGGGCCTTAAGTCTTTTGAAAAGTGCTGTATTTAAAAGGGCTATCGTCTTTAGTAATTCCTCATTTGAAGTTGAAGAATCACGTTGGGTTAAAACAGGCGCAATAATGTCATACACATGATTTACATCAATAACTTCAACCGATATACGTGCATCAAAAGCGGCAATAACATCTTTTGCATCTAGCTTTTCATCCTTAGATGTATACACACTATGTGTCTTAAGAATAAATCCACTTGCTTCAATATTATGAAAGTCTTCTATTGAGCTAGTATCTTCATCTAATTGTGAGGTATGTACCGGTGACTTTTCTGCGGCAAAGAAAACAATTTCAAACTTTTTAATGTTGGACATTTCTGCTTTTCCATCCACTACAAAGCCACTTTTTTGAAGATGAATTCTTTTTATAATATAGGGTTTGTCAAAACGATATTCAATAAAAGGAAGCGTCCCTTCTTCAAAAACAAACTCATTTCTAAAGCTTATGCCTTTTAGATCACTCATATGAGACAGACCAATCTTAGGGCTGATACGTTTGTATGCCTTTGCTAAAACCTTTTGTGCAATTGGCAAGGACTGTTTAAATAGAGTAATCACAGGGGCTTCACTTACTGGGTCTATTTCTACTGGTTTTAGTTTTTTATCCCCACATCCCACGACAAATACCAATAAGGTAATTAATATATATATTTTCTTCATTTTCTTCTTTCATGTAATCTTCGTATTTTTAGGATAATCAAAAAAAACTAACACTTAGCAAATATCTATATATTATGCCTTATTTTTAAATATCTCACACCCAAATAATATTTCAATCAACTATAAGAAGATATCGTTTTACTTAAATTATTACTCACAAATATTTTATCATTATTCTAGCGATATTTATATTTTGACATTTTCTTTTAGTCTGGGAAAGAGTGATTTATACTTAAGTGTATATTG
>DTVI01000026.1:0-32830 GCA_012963655.1 Sulfurimonas sp. | reverse complement strand
TTAGCTTAAGACGGCTTGCATCCAAGAAAGGTACTCAGCAGAGCCCTCAGTAATAGGTGAGGCAATGATTTCAGGCACATCATAAGGATGAAGTTCTTTTAAACGGTTTTCTAAGGCCTTATACTTTAGCTCTGAAGTTTTCATCAAGAGTAAAAGTTCATCATCTTCACAAAACTCACCCTCATACATATAATAAGACACTACATTTGGAACTTGGTTTACACAAGCACATAAACTTTCCATAACCACTACACGTGAGATGGCCTGAGCTACTTCAACAGTAGGTACCGTACAAGAAACTACAATCATCTATATAGTTATCTGCGTTCCAATACCCTCAGAGGTAAAGAGTTCAAGTAAGATAGAATGTTCTAAACGACCATCAATAATATGTGCCTTAGAAACACCACCTTCTATAGCGTCTAAACAAGCATCAACCTTGGGAACCATCCCACCATTAATCGTGCCATCTTCTTTTAAGGCACTTACTTCTTTTTTATTCAAGGTTGATAAGAGTTTTTTATCTGCATTAAGTACGCCTGGAGTATCTGTTAAAAAGACCACTTTTGTTGCACCAATAGCCTTAGCAACCTCGCACGCCGCTAGATCAGCATTAATATTATAACCTGGATGACCCATCTCTTCGCCCGCTGCAATAGGTGCGATAACAGGTACAAAATTTTCTTTTATAAGGTTATGAATCACATCTGCTTTTACCTGAGTTATACTACCGGTTAAGCCCCATTTTGCATGTTCTTTTGGCTCAGCTAAGATAAAATGCGCATCTTTTCCACTTACACCAATAGCCTTTGCACTATGAGCATTTAAAAGCGAAACAATACTGCTATTAATTTCACCACTTAAAATCATTTCAACTATACGCATTACCTCAGGTGTTGTTACCCTTTGGCCGTCTATAAATTCTGTTTCAATATTAAGTTTATCAAGCATATCTGTGATCTTTTTACCACCACCATGAACGATAACAGGTTTAATACCTACTAGGTATAAAAGAAGAATATCTTGAGCAAAACTTTCTATAAGCTTAGGATCAGTTTGCGCAGAACCACCATACTTTATAACAACGATCTCTTTATTAAAGGCCTTTATAAAAGGAAGGGCATCTAAGAGGGTTTTAACTTTATCAATTTTTGCTTGCATTAAATAAACTTTTTATTTGGATTGTGAAATTCTAACATATTCTTGGACTTTATTATGTATGTCCATATTAACATTTAGTTCAAGGTCTAAAAAAGAGATTTCTAAATCAAACTTTTTCATCTTTACAGCGTCTTTATGCGTTACAAGTAAGGAGTCTGCCTTAGAGTTTAAAAGTATTTCTTCTAGTTCTTTTTTAGTAAAACTATAATGATCAGGAAAATAAATTTTATTTATCACCCTTCCCTCTACATAAGGATCAAGTCTATGAGGTTTAGAAATAGCCGTTACCAAGACCATCTTATTTTTTTCATTAGAGATACTAACACAACGTTTAAAGTCCATGTTTTCTTCTAAACTTATAACTTCTTTGCCCTTCCATAATCTCTCTCTAAAGGGACCAGAAGGAAGGCAAAAGTTATTTTTTTGTGGACTTAAGATAAGAAGATCAAGTTTTTTTATAAAATGCTTACTATAAGCATCATCTAAAAATACTACCTTCGCCCCCATCTCTTTTGCCTTAGAAATACCTTCTTGTCTGTCTTCAGCCACAATAACCATGGCATTAGGAAGAAGAGAAGCATATAACATAGCTTCATCACCACTTATCTTAACATCACATAAGATACTTTTAGCATCTGAAACAATATAAAGGCCTTTTGACTCTCTGCCATATCCTCTAAGGATGATGGCTGCTTTATCATATTTTTTAGCCAAGGCTACAGTTAAGGGTGTTTTTCCACTTCCTCCAACAATAAGGTTTCCCACACTAATAACAGGCAAGCCAAAATCTTTTTGATTAGAGCTTTTATACTTATACCAAACAATAAGACAATACAAGGCAGATAAGGGAAGGAATAAAATAGAAAGGAGTTTTTCAAAGGGACCAGGTGAAAAAAGATATTTTTCACCCCAAAATACAAGCTGTTTTTTCAAGTTTTTTCTTAGACCCAATGCTTGGTAATGTTAATAATAGTATCACATACATAATCCACTTCTGCATCACTCATATCCTCATAAATAGGGATAGAAAGAACTTGTTGAAAATTACGAAGTGCCATTGGATAGTCATTTACACGAAGAGAGTATTTTGACTTATAGTATGACAATAAATGTAAAGGAATATAATGAAGACCCGTAGTAATTCCCTTATCTAAGAGTTCTCTTGCAAAAGAATCACGGTTTTTCTTTACCTTAATAATAAAAAGTGAGAAGGTATGATCTGTAACCATTTCAGGAAGTAAAATATGTGCTGCATTTTTAAGTTTTTCCGTGTATTTTGCAGCAATAAATTGCTGACGTTTAATAGCTATATCTTGCTTAGAAAGTTGGGCTAGGATGTAAGCAGCATCTAATTCACTCATATCATACTTACTTCCAATATCAATAACATCATAAACATATTGTAAGTTCTCATCAGGTGTGACCATGGCATGATTACGAAGAAGTTGAGCACGCTCAAGAAGGTCTTCATCATCTGTTACCATCATACCACCATTACAAATATGGCCCTTAAGGTGAGGGTTAAATGAAAAGGTCGTAATGTCTGCGCCTGTTGCACCAATTTTACTTCCCTTATATACACCACCAAGGGCCTCACTTGCGTCTTCGACAATACGAATATTATATATTTTTGCAATGTTATATAAGCGCTCTAAGTCTATAGGATGTCCTCCAATATGACTTACAATAACAGCCTTAAGCTTTTTAGATTGGATATCTGAAAGAATAGTTTCTAACTTATCTAGATCTATATTATAACTGTCTTCTTGCGCGTCCACAAAGATAGGTTCTGCGTCAAAATGACGTACCACTTCTGGTACAGAAGGATAAGCATTTACTGAACATAAAACCTTATCACCACGCTTTAAATTGATAGCAAGCATCGCTAAATGTAAGGCAGATGTCCCATCAGAGGTTGCCACTGCATAAGTAGCTCCTGTATATTTAACGAAGGCTTTTTCAAGTTCCTCCACTTTGTTTGTAGTTGAACTTAAGACCTCAGTCAGTTGTGCTTTTTCTTTGTTGTCAATACTAGGTCGGTAAAACGGTATCTTCTTTGCCATGATAAAATCCCTTTCTTTTCTAATGATAACTCTAAAAATCCACTCAAGTAGATTTTATCAAACTATCTTATAATCCTATATCACGAGGATAATTAAAATCGTGGTTAATACTACGACTACTTAATTTCGCGATAAGAGGCATACGTCTTTTAAATTGATTATGGTAAATCTTTTTAATAATTAAGTCCACCAACTCTTTGTCAAAGCCTTCTTCTAAAAGCTCTTCTTTTGAAGCTCGTTCTTCCACATAACGTTTTAAAACAGCATCTAGTTGTAAGTAAGTATAACCAAGTTCAGCTTCATCACTCTGCCCTTCCCATAAATCTGCAGAAGGAGCTTTATTGACAATAGTATCAGGAACGCCTAAATATCTAGCGAGTTCAAAGACTTCTGTCTTATACAAATCACCAATAGGATTAACTGCTGAGGCCAAGTCCCCATATAATGTTCCGTATCCCAACATAAGTTCGCTCTTATTACTCGTTCCAAGAACAAGAGCACCTTCTCTGGCTGAAATATCAAAAAGGTTCACCATACGAAAACGAGACGATAAATTTCCTATACGAAGTGAAGACATATCATCTATATCATAAGCCTTCAAAAGCTTTGATATATCTCTGGTTTCACTTCTAAGATCAAACTTTACACACAATTCATCGGCATCATCTAAAGAACTTTGAGAAGAAAACTGAGAAGGCATCTTAATGTTTAAGAGTCTATCTCCAAAGGCCTTATGAGCTAAGACTGAAACAACAGCAGAGTCTAAACCACCACTGAGTCCAATAACCACATTTTCTAAACCTGTCTTTTCAACTTCGTCTTTTAAAAAAGCAATCAGATACTGTGAAATCTGTGCGTATTTACTCATTTTCTTCCTAAAATTATCTTTAAGTAAAATCATTATATCTAATTTTTTTTATTAATGTATATCCAATTAAACTAATTTATTTATTTTAGATAGCTTTTAGATGTTATACTTCGCTATGAATAATTTTGAAAATGAAATAAGCCTAGCCAAGGCAGAAACCAAAGATCTTTTTTACAATACCTCAGGTTCAAAAAAAGCCTATCAGTTAGGCATAAAGCATATAAGTGCTACAGAACATTTTGGCCTAACCCTAAGCCTACCTAATGGAGATTTACAGGTACGAAAAGACTTTTTATTAGTTGATTTTGAAAAAAATGAGATTATTAAAATTTCTAAGGGTCAGAAAATTACCCCTGTAAAATTGAAGTTTCTTTAAACCTATCAACTACATTGGATATCTGTGTTCATTCTCTTTAACTCTGAGCATGAAAAACCAGCTTCTTGTCTTGCCTTAACATTAATCTCTTTTTTTCTAGGAAAACTTCCGGGGTAATGTTTTTCAACTATCTCAAAATAAATATCATAATCAAGATTATCTTGATCACAGGCATATTTAAACCAGATATCCCCCTTATGCACGTGATCACACTCTTCATGAAGTATAATTTTTAGTACGTCTATGATCTTTAAGGCGTAAGTATCATCTTCTAGCTGTAAAAACTTGTCTATCATCATAGGCGTAACATCTAAGCCATTGGCTTCCAAATACCTAGGTACTAAGGCCATTCTTTCTGTAAAGTCTAAGGTCTTCATACTCGCTTCAAAAAGTCCATCATGTACAGGTAAATCACCATAATATGAATCTAGTCCTTTTAAAAGTTCCTCAAGCATCTCAAAATGTCTGACCTCATCATAAGCAATACTCAAAAAGTCATCATAATATTGTTTTGGTAAATCTTTAAATCTATAGGCTGCGTCAATAGCTAAGTCAATGGCTGAGTATTCAATATGTGCAATAGCATGTAAAAAGACAACCTTCCCCCTAGGAGTACTTAGCTTTTTTCGTTTTGCCCCTGTTGTTGAAGAAACTAAGGTACAAAAGCCCGTATAAGAAGCCTCAGTAAAGACCTTTGCCTTATGCTGATAATTAAAGGTTAAGCTTCCCTCAGTGTAGTCCTTATAAAAAGTTTTAAAGGCCTTACATTTTTGTGAAGGAATTTGTATTTGTAAAATATCTTCTAATTGTTTAAAAAAATCCATACACGTATTATAGCTTGAATCACAAGAAGACCAATTATTAAGATTGTTTTATCTTTTTTAACAAATCAGAGCTTACAATCACCCATAAGGCTGTCCCTCGTAAATGGTATACTGTCGATAATAATAACAAAGGTTTTTTATGCAGTATTATATTTTTGATGAAGTATCTCCTAATCGTGATGCACCTTATTTAGATCTTCCAGATGAAATAGATCTTATAGAGTCCATTATGGGCAAGAAACCAAATTTTGATGAACTACCAATTTTGATAACTGCTGAAATTGATGAAGATGAAAAGATAGTTTATACAGATATTATTAATCCAGGTGTACCTTTATTTTCGCAAAAGATGAAGTCAGCACTGGATGAATTTGGGGTTACTAATATTGATTATTACCCCGTTCATATAATAGACGAAAATTCAAAAGAACTTTTAAATGAGTGTTACTTAGGCATAGTTACAGACATCATATCTTGTATCGACCTTGACAACAGTGTATTTAAGGAAAATACTCTTGGGCGAACTGTCATTACACAGTTTGAAATTGAGCATACGAAAACAGCGGGTTTGAACCTATTTAGATTTCATAATATTCCAGGTTTAATCATCATTAATGAAGACTTGAAAAACAAATTATCTAAGATAGAATTTAAGGGTGTGAGTTTTAAGAATACCAAGGAATATAACAGACAAGTATAAGTTCAAACCATACTTACACAATAATCAAAAAGTTTTTAAAGCTTTAATACGTTCTTACAAAAAGTAAAAATATCTCAGATAAGTTTATAGGTAAGCTAAGACTTACTTATAAATACTACTCAAAACACTAGTCTTTCTTCCTTCTATTATGATAAAATTTCATAAAAAAGAGTATCTCATGCAAATAAAAGTTCAGCCTATGGGACCTTATCAAACAAACTGTTATATTGCTAGTATTGAAGGTAAGGATATCATTATAGATCCAGGTGTTGACGCACTTAAATGGATAAAGCAAAACGTTAGTAATCCTATCGCCATTTTAAATACACATGGGCACTTTGATCATGTGTGGTCAAATGATGAAGTGCAAGAATTTTATAATATTCCCTTATATACACCCAAAGATGATGTGTTTTTATTACAATCTTCTGAAATGATGCCAGGGCTTCCACCTTCAACGCCTGATTACGAGATTGAAGGTGATGCTGAAATAGAACTTCAAGGCATTAAAATAAAGTTTAGACATTTTCCAGGGCATTGTCCAGGATGTTCTACTATAGAAATACAAGATGCTATGTTCTCGGGGGATTTTATTTTTGAGCGTTCAATTGGAAGATGTGATTTTCCTTTTTCTTCGCCTGAAGATATGAAGAACTCTTTAAAACGTTTTAAAGAGATAGAGTATGATAGAACTGTTTACCCCGGTCATGGAGGCCCCACAAGTATAAAGGCCGAACAAGCCCATACTGATTACTGGATTAGCACACTTTAAGAATGTGACTAATCATTTTTACTTGCATGCATAAGGTCAAGTTTTAAAATATGTTTGTCTAAGACTACTGTTTTAAAAGTCCCTTCAAAGACTTTAATCTCTAAAACACTTCCAATAACCTTAACCTCACGTTTACGTCCATCTTTATGACGTGCATGGGCTACAAATACTACTTCATCACCTACTCTTACGGGTGATAAAAAATCAGAATTTGATGAGGCTAGCACAACATTAGGATCATTTATAGCTGCCATAGCCGCAAAATCACCGGCACAAAATATAAAGCCACCATGTACTAAGCCATAAGAATCTACAGCCATCTCATCATTTGTTAGTAAACAAACCCTTGCATATCCCTCTTTTAACTCTTCTAAAACACCACTATAACGGTTATTAATCATATCATGGGTGTCTAAGGTAACGTCTGTCCATAGTTCAAAACTATCATCCTCTTCGATATTATCATCTTGTGAAACTTTAGCCATCTTTATTTCCTTTTCGCTTTAATATAGACACGCTTAGGCGCGGGATAACCTTCTATAGTTTTACTACTATCTTCAGGGTCTAAAAAACTTCCTAGACTTTGACCTTGTATCCAAGGTGTAGACCTTTGTTCGTCTTCTGTTGTTATCGTAATTTCTAAGACCTCAACATCAATAAAGCCTGCACGTCCACACCAATTTTTAAGGGCTTTAACCGTGGGCACAAAATAAATATTAGGTATCTTAGAATACGTCTTTTCAGGGCTCAAACAAATATCATCTTCCCCATCTATCATAAAAGTATCTAAGAAAAGTTCTGCCCCAGATTTCATACCCTTAGCTAAGGCTTTTAAAGTTCCTATTGGATCAGGTCTGTGATATAAAACACCTAAACAAAACACCGTATCAAATTTTTCTTCATAAAAAGGAAGATGTTCAACCCCTAATAATTCAAACTTAATATCACTTTTCACATAATGATTAACAAGGTCAAATTGACACTTACATAAGGCAGATGGATCAAATCCCACCACCTTTGAAGGCTCTTGTTCTAACATTCTAAACATATAATAGCCATTATTACAGCCTATATCCGCAACCTTCTTTCCCTTAAGGTTAAAATACGGCTCTAATAAATTGTATTTTAAAAAGCTTTGCCATTCTGTATCTATAAAGAGTCCAAAAAGATCAAAAGGACCCTTTCTCCAAGGCATCATTAGCTTTGCAATGGCTTCTATCTTCTCTTTATTCTCATCACTTAAGTCTTCTAAACTCTTAAGTTTTATCGTATCATCAAAACTACATTCCGCCTTAATCTCTTCTAACTCATTAAGAGCTTCTCTAAGAGGCGCAATGTTTTTCCATGTCATCCATTTTTGACGTTCTTCACGAATTTGCTCTAAATTCACACATATCCTTCAAAGTAGTAACTAATATTACCTTTTATTTGCTAAAATAATTCCAATAGATTAGACTTCCTCCAAGAAGACTATTATCAGGATATGTATGCGTTTAGAAAAAAAAGCCACTATCATCTCAAGTGCTACAGCGACACTTCTTATATCCATTAAACTCTTTATTGGAATTATTAGTGGTTCTGTCGCCGTTTTAGCCTCAGCAATTGACTCTGTTTTAGACCTCGCGGTTTCTATTTTTAATTATTTTGCCGTACATAACTCAGAAAAAGCACCTGATGCAAAGTTTAATTATGGCAGAGGAAAGATTGAAGCCTTAGCCGCTGTCATTGAAGGACTCATAATTAGTATTTCAGGCTTATATATCTTATATGTAGCCATAGACAAACTAATGCAAGAACATCAAGCCTCATATCTTCAAGAATCTATCCTTGTGATGCTTATCTCTTTAGTTATCACTACTGCCTTAGTTATTTACTTAACATATGTGGCTAAGAAAACAGGTTCAATGGTCATACGCTCAGACGCCTTACATTATAAAACTGATTTATTTTCTAATGCGGCTATTCTTATTTCTTTAGTGCTTATTCATTTTACACATATTTATATGATTGATTCTATTCTTGGTATTTTAATTTCTTTATATATTATCTATTCAGCTTATTCCCTTATCAAAGATGGGGTCTTAATGCTAATGGATGTAGCCATGCCTGATGAAATAGTGGAACAAATCCAACAAATAATCAAAGAAGATAAAAATATCACCTCTTTTCATCAGCTGCTAACAAGGGCTTCTGGTTCAGATGCCTTTATGTCGGTGCATCTGGTTTTTAATATATCTACTTCTTTATTTGAAGCCCACCGTGTTTGTGATACAATAGAAAATAAGATTAAAAAAATAGATGAAAATCTTAATTGGAATATGCTTATACACCCTGACCCTTTTGATGATTCAAGTCTCAATGAAATGGACGACTAATGTACAAACTCACCTTAATTTCCCTTCTTTTAAGTTCTGCCTTATTTGCTAATGACATTCCTCAAAATGTGATTGATGCAGGAGACAAGGTCTCAAGTGCTTTACTCAAACAACTTAGCTCAAAACTCAAAAATGAATTACAAGAAAATGGTTTAATAGCTGCGGTAAGATTTTGTCATGAAAATGCCTATACCTTAACGGAAGAGATTAACTTACATCAACTAAAAGGTCTTAATGTTAGGCGAATCTCTTTAAAACAAAGAAACCCTGCTAATGCCCCTAAGTCTGATGAAGAAGAGACTTTAAAACAGATGCAGGCTCTTTTAGAACAAAATAAACTTCCCCCTTTTCTTGTGAAAAAAACACCTACTGGTCATAAATATTATAAACCCTTAGTCATAAAAAAAGCGGTATGTCTTAAATGTCATGGAGATATCTCTAAAAACAAAGAACTCTCTAGTTTTATGCAAGAGCATTATCCTCAAGATAAGGCTATTAACTATAAGATGAATGACTTACGTGGGGCCATCTTAGTAGATATACAAAACTAGGATGCAAGAAGACTTCACCTTCTTAGGGCTTTATGACCCTGTAAGTACTTGCTTACATCTTGTAGCTGCCCTTGGATTTTTAATTGCAGGATACTTTTTAGTATCTAAAGCACTTGGTTCTAAAATGCGAGTAAGCTCAGTCATCTTATACACAATTTCTCTTATTTTTCTTTTTAGTATGAGTGGTACCTTTCATTTACTGCCTTATCACAGTAGCTCAAGAGATGTCTTACAAGTCTTAGATCACGCGGCTATTTGGATACTAATTGCGGGTACATTTACCCCTATTCACACCCTTATGTTTAGAGGGGTGAAACGTTGGGGTGTTTTACTATTAGTATGGAGTATAACTATTCCTAGTGTGATTTTCACCACAGTCTTTTTTTCCACTATGCCTGAATGGCTGAGTCTAATTTTTTACTTAGGATTAGGTTGGATAGGCTTACTCACAGGCTATTTCGTTGTAAGACAGTATGGTTTTAAAGAAGCCAAGTACCTTGTATTAGGGGGTCTTGCCTATACCTTTGGCGCAGTCTTAGAGTTTTTACGTTGGCCTGTTCTTATAGAAGGCATTGTTGAAGCACATGACTTTTTTCATGTTTTTGTAATATTTGGCGCTGGTTTACACTGGTACTTTATTTATCAACATGCTCACTGGCCTGTGTATAAAAGACAAATCTTTTTGGTAAAGCATGATTACAAAAGAAGCTATTACAAGGCTAAAACAAAGAGTGACACTATAGAAGTACATGCTACAAGCCTTGAAGAATTAAAAGAAAAGATTCATGAAGCCATTACATTAAAATATGATAGAAAATTCCCCATAGAACAAGTTACTTTGCAGTTCATTGAGGAAGAAGATATATATTACAAAGTGCCCATAATTAAGAACTCTTGATGCAATGAACGTTTCTTTTTATGGATAAGGTCAATTAGATCTTGTAAATATTTCATTTTTGTTTTCAAGTTAGGGTATTTTTTATGATGCAAGAAATAATCACCTGCACTTCCCTTTTCTAATAAGTCTTCGATATTAGTAGGGATAAAAAACTTGTGTCTTTCATGGGGGAGTCTTGGTACGACTTCATTTAAAAAGATGTTAATTCCTGCTAAGTCAAAATCCCCAAAATGGAGATATTCATTAAAGCTTTGTGACAATAATTCTCTTGAATATTTATTTCGGTACACAAACAGCTTTTTTTGCCCTGCTTCAAAAAGATATTTTTGCTTTTGAATATTTTGTAAGTTTTCAAAATTTTCAACACCTACTAGAGTGATGTCTTTAGGAAGTTTAATCTTTGCATCTTTATGAATAAATAAACTTATCATGTTTGGCGTTAGTACACTCATTTCTTCATCATTAACTACAATATCTATCTTCTCATAACTTGCGAGATACAAACCTGCTTGGACCTGTGTTTTAAAGCTTTTGCTGTCATTGCTTTGCTGAGAGATACTGGCTCGTGTTCGGTTTGAATTTAAACCTTCTTGCACATAACCTTGTAAATCATGAATACCAAATTGGTGTTTTAAGTACGTGTCAAGTTTAGTTTGCGATATAAAAAGAATCTTTGTATTTTGCCCAGTAATTTTTAAATCTACAATACCAAACTCTACAAGTTCTTGCAATTTTGATGCATTTTTAAAAGCACTGTTGTTCATCACCTTATCTTCACTTAAACGAAGTAACTTCTTAGCTAAGGACAAAGACAGTTTCATGACTGCGAGACTAACTTTCGTACAACCGTTCTGTGCTTTTCATCTGTAGAAAGCATGTATAGTCGTTTATAGGTTGAAACAAGCTTTTCGTCAGGTGCGCCGTTTATAAAGCGTATTTGCTTGTTATTAGCGTAAGCAATGAGTTCTTTAAGGTACGCAGGTGATAAAATCCCCACCTCATCTAAGATACAATGGAAATACACCGAAGCATCTTTTTTAGATGACTGTTTTCGCGCCAATGATAACATAGCGATATTTACCATCGCTTTTACCATGACATCTGTTCCGTTTGAGCCGATGCCATCAAGAGAAGGTACAAAGCCTGTATCATTTCCATTTTCAATGGCTCTAAATTCAAGGACAAAACTTTCATCAAGGGTTAACAAGTCTGACTTGTCTTCGCCTAAGTGAAGGGATAACTCTTCTAAGTGTTTCAGCGCTTTTTCATTAAAACTCTCATTAATTTTACTTGAAAAAAGATTGACCTCATTTCCATAAGGGTTATCTTCGACTAAATGACCTATTGCCTTTAAGACATTGAGCAAGAGATTATCAGACTCTTTATAGCGAAGTTCAATCCCACGAATCACCTTAATACCTTGTAAGTCTTGCAAGGTTTTATTGATACGTGACACTGTTTTAGAGATATCACCTTCGGCCTTTAAGAGTTCGCCTATTTCAGAACTAAGGTGTCTTAGGGTCATAGTGAACTCTTTGGCCACTTCTTCTTTATAGGTTTGTATCTTATTTTCAAGAACAAAGGTTTTTAAGCCATGAGCTGAGGCTAAAATAGCTCTGTCCGTATCAGAACCCGGTGCATATAAACTAAAGATATTGTTGGTACTCATAGAAGAAAATGCTTTATTTAGTTTCTTTCTTAACTTGTCTTTTGAACTGCTATGCTCAAACCCTAAGTCTCTTAGTTTATTGATGATGTCTGAAACATTATCTTGGCTTGCTTCTAATTCAGAGTTTTCTATATACGAACTCAGTTGTATGTAAAGTGTTGAGTCTTTAAATGAAAGGTATTCTTTCAAATCTTTTTGAATACTCGATACTTGACGTACAAAGCCATCTCTTTCTTGAACTATACTTGTCTTATTCTTATCAAAAAGTTCCATAGAGAGTTGTTGTTCTTTTTCTTTTTCTTTTAACTTCGCAGAAAGTGTTTCAAGTTCTTTTATCTTATCCTCTAAGGTATCAAACATGCGTTCTTTATCTACATTGTAAACAGCAATAAGTTTTGAGAAGGCCTCTATCTTAGTCAGTTCATTTTCTTTATTCTCAATATTGTCCTGATATTTTTTCAATAAACTCTCATCCACCCCACCGCGTATCAAGGTTTCATCTTCTTCTTGTTTAATACTATCAAACTGCTTATCACGCTCACTTGCTATTTTAACAATCTCTTCATTCTTATGCTCTAGTACAAGGGTCTTCTCATCATCAAGCTTTTTTTGCTTTTTCAGACTTTCATTAATAATAAAATTGGCTTGGTCTTGAAGGTCTTTGCGTAAATACTCATTTTCAACTTGCATAGTTTTATAATGAGTATCTTTAGCTTCTCTTTGTTCTCGCGCAAGACTTAGTTCTTCATCTTTTACCTTAGAGGCCAGGTTTTGCAGGCTTTGTAAGTGTTCTGCGTTCGTAAGACTTTGGGTTTCTAACTTGGGCAGTACTCTTAAAGATTCATCTATAAGAGTATTAACACGACCTTGTTCACGTCTAAGAGCATTAATGCTGTTTCGCACCTCATTTTCAAGGGCTTCATTCTCAACTAAGGCCACTTCATTCATACGCTTTAAACGTTCTTGGCTTGCTTGTAAGGAGATAGCAATAGCACTTTGATCGTACCCTTGAATATCTAAAGAAGAACAGTCCAAATTAAGCCCTAAAAGACTGTTATTGCTTTGAGAGAGTGTTGGACTTAAGGTTTGTGAGAACAAGACCTCATCTTTAAGTAAGGCGGCAAGAACTGCTGTGTTTTCAAAGTTATTTTCTCTCATGTATCCAAGAACACTCGCAGAGTTTAAATCTTTTTTCTTTATAAGTTCTTCTATACTTTCTTTTAAGCCCCCTACCTCTTTATCTTGTTTAAGCCTTAGGTTTTGGAGTTTATAGTCCTTACCTTGTTCGGCTGAGAAAATTTGTTCGGCTACTTTTTGTACCTGCGATTGCAGAAGTTGAAGATTGGCTTGTTCAGTGTCAAAGGCACGTATTGAGTTATGGTTCTCATTCTTAGCCTTGTCAATCTTTTCTTTATCAAAGCTCTTATATTGTGTTATTTTTTCATGAGACAGTGCTGAAAAAGCGTCTTCTTTCGCTACTAACAGTTTTTGAGAAAGTTCTTGTACCTTCTGTTCTGACTGCATTCTATGGTGGGTAAGCTTCTCATCTTTTTCGTTTAGATACAAGGCATTAGTTTCGTTATAGTCTTGTTGTATCTTTATAATATCTTGATGAAGTGTTTGCTGTTTTGCATGAAAACTCTTCATCTCTTTTTCACGTAATGCATCAAAGGTTTCAGATAATGAACTTTGTGAGTCTATTAGCTTATGAAGTTGAGACTTTAAGGTCACAAGTGTTTCCTCTAAAAAAGGCTTTGTATCCCAAAGAACAAGCTTCTCGTCAATCTTTAGGGCCGTATATTCTGCTTGCTTGTGTTTAGACTCACTTATGGCTTCTTCTAACACACCCTGCTCTTTTAAGGCGCTATCGTGTTCCTTTTGATACACCTCTTCTTCACTTGTTCTATGTTTGTCTAAGGCACTGAGCTCACTGCTAAGCGTTAGGGTCTTTTCTTTTAAGACATTGAGTTCTTCTTCACCCGTTTTAGTGTTAGAGCCTAAACGCTGGGCTAAGGTATGAAGATCTTTGGTTTGTTCTTCATACAGTCCTAAACTTGCCACCGCTTCATTAATAGCCGCCGCATTTTTAGAAAAAGAGCTGATATCATCATACTTCACTCTAAAGTCATCAATATTTCGTCTCATATGGTTTAAGTCAATAGGCTCAAACCCTGAGATACTAGACACCAAAGACTTTTTAATGGAGCCTGAGTCTAATTTTGAATTAATAAAAACATTCGAAAGGGTTTTAGAGATTTGTTCATACTCAGTGTTGGCTCTAAAAAATGAAAACTGCGACAGCTTTTGATCTTGCCCATACAAAACAGACTTATACTCTTTAGGCGAGTTCATTACAGGGGAAAGTTCATACTCTTTTTCAAGTAACCGCGTCCATAAGTCTTTCGGTTCTAAGGCAGAGTTACCTTCAAAAAACAGCTCTTTCATCTCTTCTTTGTTTCGCTCAATGGCAAAACGGTACTTAACTCTAAGCCCCCCTGCCTTATAAACAATGGCTAAGACATCACTGTCTTGATTTTGAAACCTATACACAAGATAAGAATTAATAGACGCAAAATAGTATTCATCAAAACGCTTCTTCTTTCTACTAATCCCAAGACTCTCAGACCGACCTGCTCCATAAAAATACAAGATAGAACGAAGAATGGTCGTTTTACCCGCGCCATTTCCCCCTGAAAACAAGGTATTCGCCCCTACATCTATC
The DNA here is from genome assembly GCA_012963655.1 of Sulfurimonas sp. Classification (GTDB taxonomy): domain Bacteria; phylum Campylobacterota; class Campylobacteria; order Campylobacterales; family Sulfurimonadaceae. Next base: position 17,851 of record DTVI01000026.1, on the reverse strand, counting down.
TGCGCAAAAGGAAGGGTCGCTGAGTTTATAAAGGTGACTTCTTTTAACTGGTTCATTAAACTGCTTCCTCTTGTGTTGAGCTTACTTGTATCGCGTTTAAAAAGGTTTCGATGTAATGATACGAGGACAAGACAATGTAGCGTTCTTCATGTTCATCTTCTAAGGCCATAAAGCCACCCTTTTTAAATTTTTCAAAGACCTTAGCACATTGGGCATGCAAGGTTTGAGGTTTAGATATATTTTTAAGTCTATCAAGGGAGTTTTTTAACACCGAGTTTGACCCCACTGCGTCGGAGAGTTCTCCAACTGTGGTTCTAAAGCCCACACCAAAACTCGCAGAAAACTGTAACATCAACTCCACTAAGTCAATGTATTCTAAAATCATATGTAACTTATCTTCTTTTGCAGAAGCCGAGAGTTCTTTTGAGAAGTAAAAGTACCCATCTTCACGAATAAGATAAAAACCAAGATGTTCAAAAAAGTCATAATGCCCACCAAACTCTCTTTCGCAGGCTTGGTATAAGTCACGCTCTAGTCGTACCGGACTGTTCTCACATAAGAAGTTACCCCGTGATAGGATTTCAAAAATTTCTTTGGATTGTTTGGGAAGGTTCATATTAAAGTCCTATTTTTCTTGGGTGTAATGGATAAATATTCATAAGGGTCTACCTTCATTCGTTTGTGCTCATCAAAGTCGTATTCGTTTTCGTACATCAGTGCGAGTTGGCAATACAAGGTTATCTTTGCTTCTAAGTTTTGTTCTATTTCAAAGTCTTTAGTATCTATAAAAGAAAACAAGTCTGTTTGCGAACCTAAAAACTCTAAATGCAAGGCGTCCGTGTCTATCATAAACGTGGCTTCTTCTTCGGCCTCAAAAAAACTATCTTCAAGTACTTCTGCCTTAGATACGAGTACCTTAGTGGTTGGGATGACATGCCTTATCTTAGACGCCATCTCACTAAAGCCAAACTCATACACCTCCTCCGTGTCAAGAAGTGTCGAAATGCGTTGGGGCTTAGACATAAACAGCGGCGTCGTTTCCATGTGTAATAGTTCTAAGATATTTGTTTTTTCTTTTATTTCAAGGGCTGACTTCATCTCTTTTAGCTTAATAATATGCTCGAAAAAATGCTGTTGATGCAAGGTTTTGTTGATGTACTCAATCACTTGTTTTTGAAGTTCAATGAGTGAAACACGGAGTTCTTTAAGACGCACCTTTAATCGAAGGGAAAGTAAGACCGTATCATGAGATGACACCATGTTAAAAAAGCCTTCTTCTAGACTAAGGGCTTTTTGTACCTTGTGTTCGATGTTGATGAGTTTATCAAGCTTTAGTTTATAATGTTCGAGTTCTAAGACCTTATTTTTATGGGAGCTTTGGGTTTTATAGGTTAGTCCGATATGCAGTTGTAAAAGGGAAAGATTTTTTAAAATCATATTTGGTACTTTTTTAAGAATACGTTTGATTTTTCCTAGGTAGCGCTCCCGTGAATGGACATTGTCTTTTTCATTTTGATACAGCTCGATGTTGTACTTTAAGTTGATAAGCAGCTCATCCACATCGCCTATCTCAACATCTTCATTGGTTTCTAAAAACTCTTCAAAAAAGCTCAGAACTCTTTCATCAAGTTCAACAGATTCATCGGTTTGACTTAAGAGTTCAACGTTTAAAAGGTATTCAAGTTTTTCATCTCCTATAAGAGAAGAAACCTCGTGAACACCCACCAAACGGTTGCGTTTTTCAAAAAGAGATTCAAAAAGCTTTCTATCACTGTGTAAGACAGAAAGAAGTCGGTTAATATCAGCTATCAAGGCAAATCTTTTATGTTTTTTCTTATTTTATCTAACTGCTCTAAATATAAGGTAAATACAGCGAAAATATTTTACTATCCATATTTATTAATATGAACTTGAAGGTTATCCGGTCGGTATCTTTCATCTGCGTCCCATCTTTTTTTAACCCAAGGATGAAGATGTAAGCCCCTTCCTTCTGCTTGTATCTCGCGGTAAAAACTTCGTCTAGAATTATGAATAGGACTTAAAGGGTTTAAATTTAAGTTAGTGTGTAAGTGAGCTTCCGTTTCAAGACCTATTAACAAAGCCTCTTTCATCATCCACTGCAAAGGATAATCTGAGGCTAAAGAGCCATCTTTTGAAGGTTTATAAGAACCACCCACATCACTATGCGCCCCACAAAACCACATTTACTTTAGGTCCATATTCTTTCTTTGTTCCCACAAGGTTGGTTCAAAATCACTTCTGTATTCACCTATAGCTAAGGCACGTCTAGCCATAAGGACATTTTTTCCAAGTTTCTTATCATAAAACTTATCCTTGTCTTCAAAAAAAACTAAAAAAGAAATAGGAATTCCCATAGCCCCCACCGTATCCCAAACCCCAACAAACCTTACTTCTTTATCAATATGACAATACTTTTGTCTAAACTCAATAAACTTTTGTCCACTTGGAGCCCAAGGAAGTGAAAACTTTTCATAATATTCAAAGCCTATTTAAATTAGCTTGGCGTACTCCCCTTTAAGTATCCCACAATTATTGATAAGTCCACATCAGGCCCTTGCCGTACATGCTCCACGAGAAAATCCAAAAAGATAAATTTCATCTCAAGCAGAGTAATTACAACAATATAACGGTAATTATCGACTATGTTTTTTTTAAATCTTATATCTTAAAGACTCCTAATTGAAATTTGAAGGGATAAAGAGGGGCTCAGAGCTTTTCTGTTAAACTGTCGCTTTAGAAAAAGGGTTTGTATGCAAAGTGTTCTAGATAATCTATCAAAACGTAGAAAGATGATGTTTTATATCTTATTATCTATTTCAAGCTTAGGCATATTCATTAACTACTTTTTTGATATTCCTGTTACCTCATATTTTACAGAAGAAAATAATATCTATATTGTGTATTTTCTTATCTCATATAAAGTTATTGAGCTGGGGGCCTTATACCTTTTCTTTTATCAAAGACACCTGCATAAGCTTAGAAGTGAAATCAATAATAATGAACTTCTTGAAAAGTTTGAAAAAAATGCCAAACGCTTTTTTATGCTTGTACCTCATGGCTCTACAATCTTTGGCATGATTTCATATAAACTGACTGCAAATATTTATATATTTTTACTCTTTATGCTTATTGCAAGTGTCGCCCTCTACTTAGTTAAACCTAAACACCCTCATCAAGACGAAGTATTAAAATGAAATACAAGATGACCTATAACAATAAAAATATGTCAGGATGTTCCGCCAGAGGAATATCCCTTAGAAACACAAAAAAAGAGCTTGAAGCCTTGGCACAAGAACTTAAAGATTGTATTTATAATATAAAAATAGAAAAAAACGAAGTCTATCTTTCTCAAGAGTCTTAGCTTACTCCCACCTAAAATCGGGCTTATTAAAATGAGAGATATTAATATAGATTAATGTAAAATTTCGTAAAAAAGGACAAATATGGATATGAGTATGCATATGGAAATGATAAATTTAGTTAAGTCTTTAAGAGGCACCTATAAACAGTCTGATAAAGAGATGGTAGTAAGGGTCATTAAAGAGTATAAGGAAAAATACAACTGTAGTTATAAATATGCTTATGACAAAACAGTTGAGGGAAATCCATCTTACTCAGCCTATACCGCATGGAGACATAAGCTAGAAACTAAGTCTGATACTTAAACCTACAAATCTCACATAAATCTCAAAAAAGTGTATACTTCTGAGATATTCTAACTAAAGGTTAATCATGCAAATTCTTAAAGTTGTCTGTCCTGAGTGCAACAGTCTCAATTGCATTACAATTCAAAATAATAATGAGCCTATTCCTTGTTCACAATGTCAAGCAGACTTAGATGACCCCTTTCCTCTAGAAGTAACAGACGAGACGTGTACAAGCAATATAAATGAAAATGACATAGCAGTGCTGGTTGACTTCTATTCAACTACTTGTGGACCGTGTATGTCTATGTATGATGATTATGAAGATGCTGCCTTGGGTTTTGCCTTGAAGGTAAGGTTTCTGAAAATCAATGCAGATAAGCATCAAGAAGTTGCTAAAAAGTATGGGGTAAGCAGTCTTCCCACTATTATTGCTTTTAAAAATGGTGAAGAAGTCAATAGAGTTACTAATCCACTTTCCCAAGTTCAACTTAGTTTATGGGCAGATAGCCTTTTATAAGACAAGGTGTTATTTAAATATTGGGATGTTTTTTGAGCAATGAATATAAGCTTCTTGAACTTCCATTAAGACCCAAGCCACTTCTTTTTGGCCGAGGTCTTTTGAATGTAAGTTGAGTTTATCTAAAAATTCTTTCTTAATGTCATTATCTTCTAGCTGTGATGAAAGTACCCTTGCAGTAGCATTAACATGAAGTCCACCCTTGTCTTCTTGGAAGAAGTCTAAAAACAACAAACCAATATGCGGATTTTCTTGTATATTTCCCATAGAGGCCATAACCCCATTTCCCTTGTATTCCGCGTAAGCTAATGTTTTCTCATCAAGCACAAGGACAAAGCCTTTTTTACCACTTCTAACAGAACAATCACATTCACCTTTTTGGTCAGAGGTTGAGATGAAAACTAAGCTTTGTTCTTTAATAAAATCTTTCATCTGAGGGGCTAAATAATCTATCATTTCTCTTGAATAAAATTCATTAGCCTGCTCTTTTGTTTCAAGCTTTTCTTGCATCTTATGTTCGCCTCTAAGTATAGGATCTATCTTTTCCACGCTCATACCTTTCGTTTATACACTTTAATGTACCTTGTATTTATATGGTTATTATGCTTTAATTTATCTAAATATAATAGACTAATTTATTATTATCATTTAATCACAAATTCTCTTCTGTATTATTCTAAAAATTTCAAATGGAGAAAATATGAAAAATATAATTCTAGGACTTTTAATAAGTCTTGTATTTCTAGGATGTAATTCTAAAGAATTAGACCCTAAGGACCTTGAAGCTAAGCTTGTAATTAATCAAAGTACAGCTTCTTTTGCACTAAATGACCAACATGAAAAAGCACACACTGTTTCTGCTGATACAACAACTTTAGTTTTCGCTTTTTCAAAAGATATGGGACATACATGTAATGATTTTTTTGCAACAAAGAATGATACTTATCTAAATGATAATAATTCAATCTTTATCGCTGACATTAGTGGAGCACCTTCTGTTATTCGTTCTATGTTTATTATGCCAGGACTAAAAGATTTTAAACATACTGTTTTAGTGATTGATGACAAAAATGTAGCTACAGGTTATAAGGTAGGTATGGATACTGAAAAGATTGTTATTGTAAGCCTTGAGAACAATATCATTACAAATATTTCTAGTGTAAGTACAACAGAAGAATTAGCCTCAGCTATTGAAGCTAAATAATACGCTAACGCGTGTTATTGACTTAAGAGGTCCTTCAAACTTTGTTTAGGATTCTTTCCCTCTAAAACCTCATATACTTCCTTAGCAATAGGTAAATACAGATTTTCTTCTGTCATAATCTTATGTAAGGCATATGAGGTTCCAATTCCTTCAGCCACTTCTCCAAGATCTTGTAAAATATCTTTTTGAGACTTCCCTTGCGCTAAGCCAAGCCCTACTCTAAAGTTTCTTGACATAGTTGATGAAGCTGTTAAAAACAAGTCACCAGCCCCACCTAAGCCTGTAAATGTTTCTGTCTTTGCTCCATGATTCATCCCAAAACGTTGCATCTCTACTAAACCTCTTGATATTAAAGAAGCGGCTGCATTTTTTCCAAGTCCAAGACCCTCACATATACCAGCAGCAATAGCAATAACATTTTTATACGCCCCTGCTACTTCAGCCCCTGCAACATCTGTTGAAATATAGGTTTTTATAAAAGAAGGGAAAAATCCTGAGAATTCTTTGGCCAGAGTTTCATTTGTAGAGTTAATAACTAAGGCAGTAGGAAGACTTTGCATAACCTCCGAGGCAAAAGAAGGACCTGAAATAAAACAAATATTTTCTTCAGGTACATAAGGTGCATAAACTTCATTTAAAAACTTTCCTGAGCTGGCTTCAATTCCCTTAGCTGCTACAAGAACCTTTTGGTTTTTATATACAAAGTTTTCTTTTAACCATTGTCCAATTTGTTGAGCAGGTATAGCTATGATAAGATATTCACAGTCTAAGACCTTATCTAGCTCTACAAAGTTTTTCATATCCCTAGGTGTTCTTGAAGTGATATACACCTCATTATTATCACTCAGGGCAAAAGCTAAAGCCGAACCCCATTTTCCAGCACCTATAACGCCAATTGTATGTTTCACAAGCTGTCCTTATTTGTCACTTCTTCTAAGATATTTATCTCAAAGTTTTCTAAATCTTTTTCTTTTCCCATAACCACTAAAGTATCTCCTACATCTACCATATGGGTTTGACCCTCATAGGTAAAGCTAAAATCTGCTTCAAGTTCAATATCTGCAATAGCCAATATAATAATATTATGTTTTTTATGAAGTTCAATTTCATGCAAAAACTTTCCATCTAAGATAGAATTTTGCTTTATAGTATATTCTGCTAGTTTAAGGTCTTTATTTCTATATAAGATATCATTCATCACTTCTGTAACTACAGGGGTTTCTAAAAATTCCACAATAACATTTGCCGTTGTTTCAAGCTTAGCGAGAGCCTTATTTGCACCTGCAAGACGAAGTTTATCGGCACTGTCTTTAGATGTTGCCAAAGAAACAATCTCAATATTTTCATACTCAGCCCTAAGAGAAATGGTTAAAAACACATTTTCTGCGTCATCATCTAAAATACAAAAACATGTTATCTCGTCTACATCAAATTCCTTACCTATAATATCCCAGTCATCATCTAATTCAACCAGCTCAACACGAAATCCATCATTTTTGGCACTAAGAAAACTAGCCTCATCAATAACATATATATGCACGCGGTTATTGTCTAAAAGACAGTTTGAGCTAACCTTTTTGGCATATTCGTTATAACCAAAGATTAAAATATCTTGTATCATATATTCATCCTATGTAAATTCAAAGAATATTCTTCTATAACAAAGTTAATACCCATTACAACTAAAATATCACCCTCACTTAAGACAGTCTGGGAAGATGGGTTAAAATAAAATTCATCCTTTTTATATATCCCTAACAGAATAAGACTTGTGTTATCTATATCTAAATCTTTTACACTCTTTTTAGCCTTAAGTATACGTTCAGTAATTAAGACTTCATCCATTAGAACATCTGTACTTTGACTTCGAAGTATATGTAGCACTTCAAAGGCCACTGGTTTACTCGTAAGCTCTTTGGCCATTACACCTATAAGTTCTTGAGGATATATAATATTATTAACACCCGCAAGAGAAAGTTTCTTACGATTTTTTTCCTCATGAAGGTAAGATAATATTTTAATATTTGGGTTTATTGAGCGTATAGTTAAGGCCGTATAAATGGTTTGAACATCAGAATCTTCTAAACATAAGACTGATACAACCTGTTTATTTAAATCTATCCCATATTCTTCATATGTATCTTGTTTAGCGGGGTCTGCCATAATAACAGGTAACTTAGCCTTAGTTGCTTGTAGCATTTTTTCAGGGTCTTTTTCCAGTATTACAAAGGCAAGACCATCTTTTTGCATGCGTTTTGTAACAATAGAAGACACCTCTGTATATCCACAAATAAGATAAAAATGCTTTATTTTAGAGATATCTGAAATTACTTTTTGTTCTTTAATACCATCAAGTTGTTCCGTAAATGCCGAAACTATGATAGAAGTCGTAAAGGCGATAACAGCAACACCCGAGATAATTATAATCATAGTGATGGCACGACCAAGGTTTGTTACAGGAACAAAGTCTCCATAACCTACTGTTGATAAGGTTATAAAGGCCCAGTAAAAGGCTTCAAATAAGGTATCTATAGCAGAGTCATCGTTATTAGCTTCAGCAATATATATTAAGACAGCTGAAACAGATATCATTACTGATGTAAAAATCATCAGGGTAAAAAATTCAAACTTTTTAGAAGATAAGACTTGAGCAAATTGCTGTAAGCTCTTGGTATATCTAAATATTTTAAAGGCCCTAAATAATATAAAAAGACGTAATATTCTAAGCTCATGGAAAAAAGGTAAAATAGCCAAAAGATCTATAATAGCGTATACAGAGCTTATATATTTCCACTTTTCATTTAAGGACTTCATTATCACCTTAAAGAATCTAAATCTTCTGTTTAATATCTCATCTTTTTCATACTGGTGTATGATGGCTTGTGAAACTGAGCTATGCACCCAGAATCGAAGTAGATATTCAAACATAAAGATAAGAGAAATAAGATAATCATTATAATAGATAGCCGACTGAGGTAAGGGATACTTTACACCTCTGATCAAAAGCATCACACTTGATAAGATAAGAAGCATCATAAAGTAATCAAAATACTTTTTATAAGGGTAGGATTGGTCTTCTAAAAGAGAATATACGAAACGCTTTGTACCTTGGTAGCGCTTCGAAGCTTGAAGGAAATAAGAAAAGTTTACAAAGCCTTTAGAGATAAAGGACACTAGCCCAACTTAGCTTTTAAGATCTCATTAACAACCTGAGGATTAGCAGAACCATTAGAGGCCTTCATAACCTGACCTACAAAGAAGCCAATTAGTTTATCTTTTCCGCCTCTATATTGTTCAGCCTTATCTTCATTTGCCCCAATAACTTCATCACACATAGCTTCAATCGCACCTGTGTCTGTAACTTGCTTAAGATTTAGTTTATCAATAGCAGAGTCAACATCAGAGTCATTTTCCATTAGATAATCCAGAACTTCTTTAGCTGCCTTACCTGAAATAGTTTGGTCATCAATTCGATTTACAAGTTGTCCCATAGTCTTTGAGTTTGCAGGTGAAGTAGATAAGCTTAGACCACCTTTTAAACGCGCTAGAAGCTCAACTGTTAGCCATGTTGTAGCAGTTTTTGGTGTACCACCTTCTTTTAACATATCTTCAAAGAAGTCTGCCATCTCTAATGAGGCCGTGATTACATTTGCATTATAGGTACTAAGCTTGTACTCAGATATGAAACGATCGCGTTTTTCGTTGGGTAGTTCAGGTATCTTAGAATACTTTTCAAGCATTGCATCAATCTTCACAGGAAGAAGATCAGGTTCTGGGAAGTATCTATAATCCGCAGCACCTTCTTTTCCTCTCATAGAGCGTGTTTCTTGCTTATCTTGATCATAAAGACGTGTTTCTTGAAGAATTTCATCATCATACACACCATCTTCCCAAGCAATCGTCTGTCTTTCTACTTCAACAGCAATCGCTTTTTCAATAAACTTGAAGCTATTAAGGTTTTTAATTTCTACTCTTGTATAAAGTTTTTCATCACCCTTAGGTCGGATAGAAACATTTACATCACAACGAAATGAACCTTCTTGCATATTAGCGTCTGAGATGTCCAAATAACGTACAATTGAATGAAGCTTCTTTAAGTATAAAACAACTTCTTCTGATGTTCGCATATCTGGCTCAGAGACAATTTCAAGAAGTGGTGTCCCTGCTCTATTTAGATCAACCTTTGAAACAGGACCATCATGAATATTCTTACCTGCGTCTGCTTCAATATGCGCACGGTTAATACGAATACTTTTTTTGCTTCCATCTTCAAAGTCAATCTCAAGTCTACCGTGTTCAACTACGGGAGTATAAAGCTGAGTGATTTGATAAGCCGTTGGGCTATCGGGGTAAAAGTATGACTTTCTGTCAAAGTACGAGGTCTTATTGATAGTTGCGTCAATAGCAGTTCCAAGCATAATGGACTTATGAACAACTTCTTTATTTAAAACAGGAAGTGCTCCGGGAAGGGCTAAACATGTTGGACAGGTATTTGAGTTTTGTTGTGCATTAAATGAGGTAGCACATGAACAAAATAATTTAGATTTTGTATTTAATTGCGTATGAACTTCTAGTCCAATAACTGTTTCGAACATGTATAAAGCCTTTTATAGTTTAAAGTGTCTTATGGAAGCAAAGCCGTAAATACCTGTAGTTTCAACCTGCTTGATTTGCTCTTGTGTGGTAATTCCACCTAGTGCAAATATATTTGTTTTTATTTTACCCACTATTTCTTTTAAATCCGCTAAACCCTTGGGCTTTCCCTTATTGGGAGAGGCAAAGATTGGACTATACGTAATGGCATCTGCTAAAGAGGCTTTCTCCGCCTCTTCTAAGGAGTGTGTAGAAGCAATAACATACAAACCAGCATCTTTTGCCTTAGCAATTTCATCATACTGAGTAGAGGTCACATGGACCCCATAAGCGCCTAAAGATATAGCTAAGTCAACATGACCATGAAGAAGTGCTTTATGACTTCCCTTTAAGCTTAAAAAGGACTCTGCTAAGACCGGGTAAAAAGAAGTATTTTTATCTCTTAGAGAGATGTAATCAGGCTTGTATATATCAATGATTTTAGGAAGAGACTCTAATAAACTTAAAGAAGTTGAGCCTATGATAGAAGGGTCTGTAATAAAATAAGACTTAATCATCTTCTAATTGAGGTTGTTCTTTCTTTAAAAGCTCTCTGATTTCAAAAAGTAATCTTGTTTGTTTTTTCTTTTCTTCATACCCTTCTCTGTATAAATTCATACTTTCTAGTATAAGAATAAAAAATAGAGTTATAAAAATAAAGATAATAGTTGAAAAAATTGCAGAATACAAACCGAAGTCAAGAAAAATTTTAAAAGTAAGTGCGCTTCCTATAATAAGGAAGGCGAAAGAAATGCCTAGAAGAAAACTAAGAAGTGTCTCAAAAAGGCTTTTTTTCATAAGGAAGGTTCCTTAGTGATCGTCTGCAACAACTATAGCGCCACCAAGGTATACGTATGTAAGCATCATAAAGATGAAACCTTGAAGAAGTGCCATAAATGTTAATAATGCAAAAGGAACCATTGGGAAAATCCAAGGTGTCAGCATTAAAAGAACCATCAAGAACATATCATCACCCTTAACATTTCCAAATAAACGGAAAGATAAAGAAATAATTCTTGATATATGAGAAACAATCTCAATAGGGAACATTAACCAGTATAACCACCAAACAGGTCCTAAGAAGTGCTTGAAGTATTTAATCACACCTTGACGACGAATACCTTCGAAGTTGTAGTAAAAGAAAACAACAAGAGCAAGAGCTAAAGTCATGTTAAGGCTTGATGTTGGTGCTTCAAAACCGGGAACAACACCAATTAAGTTAGCTACAACAACGAATAAACCAATAGTAGCTACAAGAGGAAGATATCTACGTGCTTCTTCTCTTCCCATTACATCTGTACCCATGTATAATACACCACCAAGGTAAGCTTCCATAACATTTTGTGTACCTGTTGGAACTAAACGTAAACTTGCTGTTGCAACCTTAGCAATAACAAGTACAAGAAATGCACTTAACAGCATATGTGTTAAAAAAATAACCGTATGATTGTCATGTCCAACATAACCAAACATTTCACCTAGACTACCAAAAAATGTAAATAAACGACCTTCCATTTACCTGTCCCTTGTCAAAGTGGGCCATGCCCACCTTTTTAAAATAATGACGCGATTATAGAAGCATTTGCATTAATCGTCCCTAAAAGTTGATGGCTTTTTAGTAAATTCTTTTTTATTTGTTACTTTGAATTGAGCTTAGCTTAGGCTATAATAATTATATGAGTAAAGAATCTTTCAACTTTTTGGACTATATCGGATGTGTTGTTGAAGTAAGTGATGAGGATGGTGCTGTCTTGTCTATACAGATAAAGAAAGAACATTTGCAGCACTTAGGATATATTCATGGTGGTGTTATCTCTACACTTGCAGATAATACAGGTTGGTTTGTACTTGAACCTCATCTTAAGCTAGGTCAAACAGCTATGACCCAAGAATTAACTTTAAACTATCTTCGCCCGGGAAAGGGAAAAAATTTAAAGGCTGTGGGGAAGCTGATCAAACTAGGTAAAACGATGGGCTTTGTTAATGTAGAAGTCTTTTGTGATGATGTTCTTATTTGCACAAGTAGTTCGCATCTTGCTATCTTAAACACTAAGTAGTAAACAAATAATAGAAGATGACATTTAACATTAAGCCCACATGTTCTTCCATCTCTTTTTGTATGCTAATACGTAAAAAGTCTCTTTATTTACCCAAAAAATAAATTCAGCTTGTTTTTGAATATCCAAAAATCACATTTGGGTCATCCTTAGATGTAAACACATCTTGTATACTTATAAGATCTGATTCTTCTATCTCTAGCTTTAGGGTATTATTTAAATGTTCATTAGCATGTAAAAATCGCTCTGAGATATGTTGCGTGATATCTTCTTTAACACTTAGCCTTAATGCATCTTGGACATATAAATATGATAAAAAACTACTTGAAAGAATAATGCTTAGCCATACTAAGGGCATTAGGTATAGGAAGGATAGAAAGGCTAATTTATCACTATTGTTCATAGTCGATTCCTAGATTAAATATCCTACTAATACATATATAATAAATAGTAACATCCTAATGTAAAAAATCGTTATTGACTTATTTATAACACGAGTTGTCTAGAATAAAATAATATATCCTTTAATAAAGTTTACCTGCTAAATCTATCTGAGTAAGGTACAGTCTAAGGTCGAATTCTAGTTGATGATACGAAGGTTCCATATATTCACAAAGTTTATAAAAAGCCTTATTATGTTCTTTTTCTTTGAAATGCGCAAGCTCATGTACTACTATCATTCGCAAAAACTCTTCAGGCATAGACTTAAAGATAGGGGCTACTCTAATTTCATTTTTTGCCTTTAGTTTTCCACCTTGCACACGTGAAATAAACCTATGTGTACCTAAGGCATTAAAGGTTTGTACCTTTCCATCATATAAGGCTTTAGAAAGGGGATCAGACTTTTTCATATGTTCATTTTTATAATCCATAATATACGAAAACAAAGCCTTGTCTGTTCTAATATTATGACTATAAGGGTACTTGCTTAATATATGTTCAGACAGTTTGTCGTTTTTAATAAGTGCATGTACTTGGGCTTGGGTATCAGGATGATAATGTTTAATATATTTTAATTCGCTCATATGAAACTTTACCATAGAACGGTTAAAGGGAATGGGTTCGCTTCGTTGGTGTGTAAAGGAGTCGGTTAAAGAGGAAGGGAAAAAACTAATTTACAAATTTGCGTTTTTACACATCAACAAGCCAAAATTATGACAATTTTGTCTTAGCCTGCCATCTAAGGTGAATAAGCTATAATTCTAAAAATTAAAGCTATCGTTTTACTAGTAAAATGCTAGCTTAGAAAAAACTATAAAGATATATTATGGCACTGATTGACCTCTTAAATATTCACAAACATTATTCGGCTCAGAAAATTTTAGTTAATACAACCTTTAACCTTGAAGAAGGTGAACGAGTAGTAGTAGTTGGTAAAAATGGTTCAGGTAAGTCTACCCTTATGAAGATAGCCTCAGGTATGCTTGACTTTGATGAGGGAGAAAGAATTGTAAAGCAAAGTCTTGAGATTAAGATGCTTGACCAAGTCCCTAAGTTTAAGGTAGGAGCAACCGTTAGACAAGCCGTTGAAGATGGCTTAGGTGATCTTCAAAAAGCTAATGTACGTTTTGATGAGTTATCTCTACTTCTAGGTGAGGATTATGAAAATGAAGAACTTTTAAAAGAACATTCTGACTTATCAAGCTACTTAGACCACCATTCAGCTTGGAACTTAGATGATAAGATTGAGCGTATCTTAGAGCATTTTCAGCTCAAAGAGTATGAGCATAAGAATATAGACATATTAAGTGGAGGTGAGCAAAGACGTGTTGCCCTTGCCGGTCTACTTCTTCTTAAACCTGATGTTTTATTACTTGATGAACCTACCAACCACCTTGATGTATATATGGTTGAGTTTTTAGAAGAACTTATTTTAAGAGAAAAATTCACCCTACTTTTCATCTCACATGATAGATATTTTATTGACCGCATCGCTACACGTACCGTTGAAGTAGATAATGGTGAGATACGCTCTTTTAGAGGGGGATATTCTTCTTATATCGATCTTAAGTCTGAGATTATGCGTACCATGCAAAAACAACATGATAATCTTTTAAAAACACTTAAGAGTGAGAATGAATGGTACGCTAGAGGCGTACGGGCAAGACTAAAACGAAATGAGGGAAGAAAAGCCCGACTTATGGATTTAAGAGATGAGGCTAAGACAAACCCTGCTCAAATTAGAAAAATGAAAGTTGAGCTTGAAAGAGAGCAAAAAAACTTTCAAAGAGATAAGTCTGTTAATAAGCAAAAGATGTTATTTGAAGTGGAAGATATGTCTTACGCTATTGCAAACAAACAACTTATTAAAGACTTCTCTATCCGTATCTTACAAAAAGATGTTATTGCTATTGTTGGGCCAAATGGAACAGGTAAGTCTACACTTTTAAAACTTCTACTTGGGCGTATTCAGCCTGATGCTGGAAAAATTGATCAAGGTGAGTTTACGGTTGGTTATTTTGATCAACATAGAGAAATGCTTGATGATGATAGAAACCTTATTGAAACCTTTTGTCCTGATGGGGGTGATAGAGTTGATGTTATGGGTCAAAACATGCATGTATATGGATACTTAAAAAACTTTCTTTTCCCTAGGGAATATCTTGAAAAGAAAATTGGTGTTTTAAGTGGAGGGGAAAAAAATAGAATTGCCCTTGCCCTACTTTTTACGAAAAATGTTGATATTATGATACTTGATGAACCTACCAATGACTTAGATATCCCCACTATCAACATCTTAGAAGAAAAGCTTCAAAACTTTCCAGGCGCTGTTGTTATCGTATCTCATGATAGATACTTTGTGGATAAGATTGCTAAAAAACTTCTTATCTTCAAGGGAAAAGGTCTTATAGAAGAGTCTTTCCAAGAATACTCAGAATACCTAAACATTGAAAAAACGCTTAATCTATTAGCCGATCTTGAAAGCTCTCCTGAGATGAAGAAAGAAATCATAAAGGAAATGGCACCTAAATTAAAACAAGAAGTATTCAAACTTAGCTTTAAAGAAAAAGAAGCACTTAAAGTCCTTCCTTCCAAAATAGAAGAAATCGAAAAAAAGATTGAAGAAATCAATACTTGTTTAGCTAATCCTGATTGTTATCAAGACCTAGGTCTGACTGAGCTTTCTAAGGAGCTTGAAGAAAAAGAAGCTGAATATGAAACAAAGATTGAAGAGCTCCTTGCGATAGAAGAAAAAGTTGAAATAATTAATGGTAAGTAAGAAGGCTTTGAAACAAAGACTAAGACATTGGGCTAAAGAGTTGGCTTTTATGGGCTTGATAATATTTCTTATTTCTAATCTTATGAGTTACCTTCGATCCCCAAGCCTAGATAATGAGGGTCTTCCTCAAATATCTACCTTCTTAATTAATCAAGAACCTTTTTCTACTTCAACTTATGAGAAGAAGCCTATACTTGTACATTTCTGGGCCACATGGTGTCCAACTTGTAAATTAGAAGCATCAAATATCCAATATATTTCTGACAATTATAATGTCATTACTATTGCCGTTAAGTCTGGTTCTGATGTTAAGATAAATGCCTACATGCAAGAGAATACTTTAAACTTTAAGGTGATAAATGATGAAGAAGGTCTTTTGTCTCAAGGCTTTAAGGTCAAAGCTTACCCTACTTCTTTTATTTATAATACAAAAGGTCAGCTTAGCTTTACAGAAGTCGGATATACCTCAACCCTTGGTCTGATGATAAGAATGTGGTGGGCAAGTTTTTAATAATAGTACCCTATAAAACCTATCAAGTACGACTTTTTATTATTTTCAAGTTTTCTTACCCAGTCCTTAAAACCTCGTTTCTACACTAATGTTCCCATCAAGCTTAGCTTTATAATTCTTTTACTCAAGTTGAATTTCAAATCAGTTTAAAAAAACAACTAAGTTACAACCTTTTAGGTATGAATGACTTTATTAGTGTGGCTTACACCCAAAAAGTCTGGTGGCAATTATATTCTGATTCAGGACCTTTTAGAGAAACCAATTATCTACCTTAGCTATTTATAATTATCCCTACCTCACAAATCATAGACAAGGCGAGTGGTCTAAACGCAGCGAACGAAGATGGAGATGATAATCCAAACATTCAAAAATATTTAGGATATGGAGATATAACCGTGGATTACTTAGCGGGTAATAATTAATTTAGTTTTTTATTTAGAAACAACCTGCGTTTAAACAGTGAGAACAAGGGAGCAGCTCAAATAGCTTGGTCTTACCCACTTTTTGAATCAAGTAATACCTTTGGTATGCTAAGGTCTTTTATGGGTATGGTGAGAGTTTAATCGATTATGATAAAGAGCTTGTGAAGACCTCTTTTGGTTTTTCATTTTCTAGAGGTTTATTGTAAACCTCCTTTTAGATCAAGAATCCTTCTTATTATATAAAGACACTTAGTTTTAAGAAGCCTATGACTTCTTAAGATAACACGAAAGAAGAACTATCTTAGTTCCGTTTACACGCCCTTCTATCTGCTCACAATTTCCAGGAACTAAATGAATATTTTTAACAGTAGTACCCTGCTTCGCAGTAAAACCTGCACCCTTAACCACTAAGTCTTTAATAACAGAAACTGAATCCCCTGCTTGCAAGATAGTTCCATTAGAATCACGTGTAGGTTCTTGATTTTCAGCATTTAAAGTAGACTCTGCCCATGCTTTTTCATTTTCTTCAAGGTAGAGCATATCAAGCATCTCTTGGTTCTTTAAACGAGAAAACATACGGTAAGCAACTACCTTAACCGCCGTTTCTTCACTCCACATACTATCATTAAGACAATGCCAATGGTTTTCATCCATTTTATCTTTATCTTCGATTTGTTCTTTACATGTAGAACATACATAAACACTTTGGTCTATACTACCATCTGAAGGAGATACTTCTAAAATACTTAAGTTATCTATTGATGTACATAATTCACATTGATTATTGCTACGTGATTGTAAGTCTTTTTCTAAACTCATTAATAATTCCTGATAATTTAATTGCAGTATTGTAACGCGAAGGCGTATAAAGTTTCTTTAGAGGTCTCAAAATAAAAAGCTTTGCTTTTATTTTGAGAAAGAGTTAGATAAAAAGATTGATATTAAAATTATGTCCTGATTCTTTAAGGGCTAAGTAGGCTCTACATTTCATAGCATCATTTTCCCCTTGTGTTTCTAAGAACTCTTTAGCGGTATCAATCATTTCTAAGTCAAAAAGCGTATATAAAAACGCTTCATGTGCTTCTTCATATTGATCTGCCAATGTTTCAAAAAGATTTGTACGTTGTTCTGGATCCATATGAATACTTAATTCTCGAGAAATTGAAAGATAATCATTCTTCACAAGATCCAATCTAGCCATAAGTCCAAGTAAAGACTCATTTGAAACCTCAAGCATATTTTCTTCCGAGTTTACACGTGCCAAGATAATATACAAGGCATCTTTAGTAATATATTCTTGATACTTTTGTATAGCAAACATAGGCGCAGTAGCTGCATAATTAGTATAAGCTTTTTCAAGAACATCATCATTATAATTTTCACACTCATTCAAAATATCTTCTGAACTTAAGTCAGATGTCATCATTCTATTTTTTTGATTTTCAATAAAAAGAGGATTATCATCTTCTAAATTCAATTTCTTTAGATCCACAACCTTACCTGATTTAACATCAGTAAGAAGTTTCAAAATATTATTAACTTTTTCATTATCTGTTAATTCTATATCATCTTCCTGCCCTACCTGTATCAGTGTTGATTTTACTTCCTGTCTTCGTTTTA